>CALRNG020000022.1:0-14561 GCA_943369495.1 Rhizobium sp. Q54 | reverse complement strand
GGGCGGTAATCAGCCGGGATGCCGGGCTTCATGCCGACCTGATGGCGCTGTTCGACCTGCTGTTCGACGGGGTGGCCGATGCGGGGGAGAAGGAAGCCGGTGCACGGGCCTTCTTCGCCGGCCTGGCCGGTCGGGTGGACGGGGCTGAGCTGCCGCCCGCCACCGATCATGGCGCCTTGATATTGGCCGCCGATTACATCACCCATCATTGCACCCGCGACCTGCGGGTGGAGGAGGTGGCGGCGGCCTGCGGCCTGTCGCCCTCCTACCTGATCCGGGCCTTCAAGGCCCGCTATGGTCTGACCCCGCATGCCTATCTCACCAACCAGCGGGTCCGGGCGGGGCAGGCGGGGTTGCGGCAGGGACAGCCGATCGTGGAGGTCGCGCTGGACACCGGATTCGCCGATCAGGCGCATTTCCAGCGCGTGTTCAAGGCACATGTCGCCGCGACGCCGGGCCAGTATGCGGTATCTACCAGTCCGCCGAAGGCTTGACCTTTGGCGGACTGGAGGCTGGCGACTGCCAGCCCGGCGCTCGTGCGCTCGCCAAGCCCATCCGCCGGACGGCGGCGCCCGATGCTTGAGGGAGATTAGTATCAGTATCCGGCCAGCATGGCGACGGCGCCTAAGGCCAGTAATCCCGCCATGGCCCGGTTAAAGGCCCGCATCCGCCGACCCAGAACCTGTGACAGCCGCTCCCCCAGGAAGGCCCAGAGCGCGATGGAGGCGAAGCAGATAATAAAATACAGTCCGGCGAAAGCCAGCACGCTGGCCATGCCATCGCGCAGACCATAGACGCCCATCCCCGCTATTGCGGCGATCCAGGCCTTGGGGTTCAGCCATTGCAGGCTGGCGCCCGCCCACAGGCAGGGCGGCGTCCCCCGGCTTCCCGCCTGCAACCCGCCCTGCGCCTGCCAAAGCCGGTAGGCCAGATGGAACAGGAACGCCGTACCCGCCACCCGCATCGCCGTGTCGAGCAGCGGCCATCTGGCCACGGCCTCTGCCATCCCAACCCCGGCCAGCAGCAGCAGGGCCGTGAACCCCAGCGTGGCGCCCGTGACAAACCCCAGGCTGCGCCGGAATCCGTGATGCACGCCGCTGGTCAGGGCCAGGCTGTTGACGGGGCCGGGGGTGATGGAGGCGACAAGGGCAAAGCTGGCCATGGCCAGCAGCAGGGTGGCGTTCATGGCCGCCTCACTTCATCAGCGGCAGGTGACCGGTCAGCGACCGCACCAGCCCCACCGGTCCGTGCAGGCCGACCCCAAAGTAACGGATATCATTGCCGCACAGGCCGGACAGCCGGTCGGCATAGTCCTGATAGGCCTTGGCCCGCTGCGCCGTCTCCGTCACATCCACCAGCCTCAGCCCGTCGGCCCGATGCAAGACGGCCTTGGTCCGCAGCGAACGCAGCGTGTCGGCATCGGCGGCCAGGATGGGCAGGACGACCTGGGTGATGCCTTCATGCTGGTCACCATCCCCATCGGTGACGGCAGGCCCGATCAGTTCGGGATGTGCCGCCCCCAGCGACAGGGACAGGATGGCCGCCGTATTGGCGATCAGGCCCAGGGGAAGCGAGGGATCGACTATGAAACAGGATCGGGTCACGGGTGGCGCCTCCGGGATGTTTTCCCGTTTATCGCCACTCGGCCCAATCCTGTATTGAAGAAAACTGACCTGATGAGGGGTCAGAACTTCGCCCCCAGCGTCACGCCCCACTCCCGCGGGCGACCGTAGGACACTTCGGCCAGACCGAAGGCGCCGCTGGCATTGCCCGATACGAAATAGCGCCGGTCCGTCAGGTTGGTGGCGAACAGGGCCAGCGTCCAGCTGTCGTCCGGCGACGTGTATGTCAACCGGCTGTTGACGATGCCGTAGCCGGACTGCGCCACCAGTTCGGTATTGGCCACGTCATTGTAGAATTTGGAATAGGCCGACAGGTCGCCGCGCAGGCTCAGCGTGCTGCCATCGCCCAGATCATGGGTGTATTGCAGGCCCGTGCTGGCCGTCCATTTCGGGGTCTTCACAAACTTGGCCGCTTTGGTGATGGGCAGGACCTGCGTGGGGCCCAGGCCAGTGCCAACCTCATCATACTGGGCGTCCGTGTAGCCGACGGCCAGGTCGAAATCGAGGCCCTTGGCCGGCTTGGCCCGCACTTCCAGTTCAGCACCCTTGATGGTGCCCTTGGCGGCGTTGGCCACGAAGTTGCGGGGCGTCTGGTTCACCGTCAGCTGGATATTGTCATATTTGCTGAGATATCCCGCGACATTAACGATCAGACGATTGTCCAGCCAGCCGGTCTTGGCCCCCACCTCATAGGTCCAGATGGTTTCCGGCTCATATTGCGTCACCTCCGACGCGTCGGCCAGCGGACGGGCATTGTAACCGCCGCTCTTGAAGCCCTTGCCGGCGGAAGCATAGAGCAGGGCGTCGCTGCCAGCCTTGTATTCCAGGCCGAGCTTGGGCGTGAACGCGTTCCAGTTGCCGGACCGCTGCACATCGGTGAACACCACCTGGTCGCGCTGACGGCGATTGAAGACCGAGATCCATTTCTTGTCACGGTTCCACCGCGCACCCGCCGTCATCGATAGATCATCGGTGAGCTTGAAATTGCCCTGGCCGAACACCGCGTAGGAGGTGTTGTCGATACGGTTCAAAATCAGGGTCGCGGGCGACAGCGGCGGCCCCAGCGGCGGCCACAGGCCCATGGCCAGATCGGCGCGCGCGTCGTCGGTGCCTTCTTCTGTGAAGTAATAGACGCCGCCGATCCAGGTGAAGCGCCCATCCATGGCATCGCCGCTCAACTGCACTTCCTGGCTGAACTGCCACTGGTCATCGTCGTTGAACGTCTCACGATAGGTGAACGGCGTGTTGTCGCCATCGCGGGCGAAGGTGGCCTCAAGCTCCCGATAGGCGGTGATGCTCTTGGCCTCCACGCTCCCTAAGTTCCAGGTCAAGGTGCCGGCCAGGCCCCAAAGGTCCAGATCATTGACATTGGGGCCGGTGCCCCAGGTGGTGAAGGGGCTGTCGGTGATGAAGGAACTGTTCAGCGTTCGTTGCCCGTTGGGCGCCGTCACCCCGCGCGTCGGGGCCACGAGGTTATTGTAGTTCACCAGGAAGGGGACACCCGTCAGACCCGGCGCCGGTGCCACAGCCAGCAGCTTGTTGGGGGCGGAATGTTCGCGGGCCCGCGTCATGTCGCCAACCAGATGGAAATCGATATCGTCCGTAACGTTTGTTGTGATCTGCAACCGTGCACTGTCGGCGTTACGATCGCCCATATCCTGGCCATCGGACAGGCGCTTGGCATAGCCGTCGCGATTGAGGGACGAAACAGACAGGCGGGTCAGTACCTTGCCATCGGCCAGCGGCAGATTCACGACGCCCTTCACGTCCAGCCGGTCGAAGCGGCCCGTGGTCAGCTCTACCCGGCCCGAAAGATCGTCCGTGGGCCGCTGCGTGTTGATCAGGACGGCACCGCCGATTGTGTTCTTGCCGAACAAGGTCCCCTGCGGTCCGCGCAGCACTTCCACGCTGGCAAGGTCGACCGCATCCATGATGCCGCCGATGGAGCGGGCATAATAGACGCCATCGACATAGAAGCCGACACCGGGGTCGCTGAAAATGGCGAAGTCGTTCTGGCCGATACCGCGGATGAAGACCGTGGCATTGTAGTTGCCGCCCGACAGGGCGGCGGCGCCGTCAAAACGGATATTCGGTGTGAAGCGCGCGATATTGTCCAGTGTCTCCACACTGCGCGCCTCCAGGGCCTCCGCCGTAAAGGCCGAGACGGCCACCGGCGTATCCTGCAACGCCTCTGACCGGCGCCGCGCCGTCACCACGATCTCGTCCAGCGTCGCAAAACCGCTTTCTGCCGGCACCGTCTGGGCGGCGACCGGGGCGGCCATGGCCAGCATCAGGCCGGTGGACAGCAGCAGCCGATGGATAGAGCGGACGCGCGTGTTTCCTTTCGCCGGGCACGCCCGGCGTTCCGCGATAGACATGAAGTTCCTCCCTTGGACGCTCTTATGCTTGTTTGCGTGTGGCTGTTGG
Source organism: Rhizobium sp. Q54 (assembly GCA_943369495.1). Lineage (GTDB taxonomy): Bacteria > Pseudomonadota > Alphaproteobacteria > Azospirillales > Azospirillaceae > Niveispirillum. Next base: position 10,512 of record CALRNG020000022.1, on the reverse strand, counting down.
CACGGTCCCAGCCATCGTATATTCGCATAATGATTATGCAATATTACATTTCGCTCTGCAAGAGCTATTCTTGAGTGGAAATCGTCTCAGCGCGTGTGCTGGTTTTGTGCTGTTCTTTGGTTGTGTGGTTCAATTCAACAATTGTTGAATTTGTCAACCATACTGGTCTGTGATTCATTATGGAAGTCTTGCAAGGGCGGCCTTTGCGACAGCCCCACATTCTCCACTGCCACTATCACGCATTCTCCGGCATTGGCCCGGGGCGCCACGGTTTGATCGCCGCAGCTGCCGCCGAAGCATGAAATCCCGATGAACCGGTATTTCATGCTGCTGGTATCAGTCAGTCGGATTTGTAGAATCGCGTTGCAGCGGGCGACGCCAGAAAGCGCCCGCTGGCCATTTTCTTTATTTATTTCAGATGTTTAAGGGTAAATGGCGGAGAGGGTGGGATTCGAACCCACGGTACCCTTGCGGGTACTTCGGTTTTCGAGACCGACGCGTTCGACCACTCCGCCACCTCTCCGCATGACCTCGCCTGCGCATGAATTCCGGTGGTCGACCGGGGCGCCCTGGCGAAGTGGCGCGGAACCTACACAAACAGCCGGTGCGATGCAACAGTCCTTTTTCATGCCGCCCATACAATATATAAGGAAATCCATGCGGCGGATGGACCCCACCCTTGCAGGGCGCGGGGGGCCAGGACCCCAGGAAAAGAGTCGGTTCCTGGTTGACAGCCCGTCTCGGACAGGTATATTCCGCCGCCTCTGGAAACGGAGCCTCTTTGGCTGCCGTATTCCTTTTTGCGGCAGAATGGAAGGGGCCATCCCATTGGCGGGGTGCCCCGGATCTTTAAGAAGTGGTGGTTAGAATGTTCGCAGTCATCCGCACCGGCGGTAAGCAGTACAAGGTCGCGGCCGGCGACGTCATTCGGGTTGAGAAGCTGGCCGGTGAGGCTGGCGCCTCCCTGAAGCTGGACGAAGTCCTGCTGGTCAGCAACGAGGGCACCACCACTGTCGGTACGCCCCTGATCGCCAACGCCGTTGTCACGGCTGACGTTGTCGCCCAGGATCGCAACGACAAGATCATCATCTTCAAGAAGAAGCGCCGCCAGAACTACCGCCGGAAGAACGGCCATCGTCAGGAAGTGACGGTGCTGCGCATCACCGGTATCCAGGCCTGAGCGCCTTTTTGAAGCTTCAGTGAGGAGTTAGTTCCATGGCACATAAAAAGGCAGGCGGCTCGTCCCGCAATGGTCGCGATACCGCTGGCCGCCGTCTGGGCGTGAAGCGCTTCGGCGGTGAGCTGGTTCTGGCCGGCAATATCCTGGTCCGTCAGCGCGGCACCAAGTTCCATGCTGGCGAGAATGTCGGCATGGGCAAGGACCACACGCTGTTCGCTCTGGTCCACGGCAATGTCGAATTCAAGACCGGCCTGAAGGGTCGCACCTTTGTCGCCGTCAACGAAGTCAGCTTCGATGACGAGCCGGCGGTTGCGGCTGAGTAAGGTCGCCGTCGGCCACTGGCCGATGTTCGGAATGTGACGGGTCGGGGGAGCGGGCAACCGTTCCCCCGATTTGTTTTGAGTTTGTTTTGTTTTCGCGCGCCCTCAAATGCCGGGCGGGCGCATCCGCGCCCTTGGCTTACGCGACCACGTGGTCGCGGGGCGGCAGTCGCCGCCCTGGGTGATTTCCCCTGACGTTCTCCCTCTCGGTGCCGCCATGAAGTTCCTCGATCAGTGCAAGATCTTCCTGAAAAGCGGTGATGGCGGCCCGGGTGCGGTGGCGTTCCGGCGCGAGAAGTTCATCCCCTTCGGCGGTCCCGATGGCGGCAATGGCGGTCGTGGCGGCGATGTGGTGATTGAGGCTGTGGACGGTCTCAACACCCTGATCGACTATCGCTATCAGCAGCATTTCAAGGCCAGAAAGGGCGACCATGGCATGGGCTCGTCCCGCAACGGTGCGCGTGGCGCCGATGCGGTGCTGCGTGTGCCGGTCGGCACCCAGGTGCTGGATGAGGATCAGGAGACGGTGATCGCCGACATGACCGAGGTCGGTCAGCGCATCGTGCTGCTGAAGGGCGGCGATGGCGGATTCGGCAACGAGCATTTCAAGACCAGCACCAACCGTGCGCCCCGCAATTTCGGCCCCGGCTGGCCGGGGGAGGAGCGCTGGGTCTGGCTGCGGCTGAAGCTGATCGCCGATGCCGGCCTGCTGGGCCTGCCCAATGCCGGCAAAAGCACCTTCCTGGCCGCCGTCAGCCGCGCCCGGCCCAAGATCGCCGACTATCCCTTCACGACCCTGGTGCCCAACCTGGGCGTGGTCAGGGCCGGTGAGGAAGAATTCGTCATCGCCGATATCCCCGGCCTGATCGAGGGCGCCCATGAAGGCCACGGCCTGGGCACCCGCTTCCTGGGCCATGTGGAACGCACCCGCGTGCTGCTGCACCTGATCGATGGCACCCAGGAAGATGTGCAGCTGGCCTACCGCACCATCCGGCGCGAACTGCGCATGTATGGCGGCGGCCTGGCCGACAAGCCGGAAATCGTGGTGCTGAACAAGGTCGACGCCCTGACCGAGGAAGAGATCGAATTCAAGCGCACCAAGCTGCGCCGGTCGGCCAAGAAGCCGGTGATGGTGATGTCCGGTGCGGCGGGTGAGGGCGTGCAGGAAGTGCTCTACGCCCTGCTGAACATCATCAAGGAAGGCCGCGCCCAGGAAGGTATGGCGGCGGAAGAGGCAGCCTATCGGGCGCGGTATCAGCCGATTGAGGAGTGAGAGCGGGGGCGGGGCCATGGACGGCACCCGATCCGCCTTAGCACCGGGGCTTGGCGTCACCCCGCGCCTGTATCGTCCCCCACGCCGCTGTCGCGCCATTCCGGGAAGGCATCCAGGCTGGACAGCGGCTCCTCCTCGGCAATGACTTTGGCGATAGCCGCCAGCACGTCCGCAAACGGATGCCCATCCTCGCGTGCCCGGGCCACATTGTCGCTCAAATCCCACCCCGGTGAGCGGTGCCCGGCCAGTAGCCGAGCGCGGACCTCCTGCAACGCATCCTTGGGCGCAATGCGGTGGTCATGGGCAAGGCGATAGAACCACAGCTCCAACACTAAAGCGTCGTTTGTTACCGTGTCCAACAAGGACATCGCTTGATCCAAAAGGACTATAGCCTCGCCTGATCGACCTGTGGCGAACAACAGCCGTGCCAGATTTCCCGTTGTATTTGGGTCGCTTGCGTTTGCTTCGATTGCACGGTTGTAGAACAGCACTGCTTCGTCATGCTGTTGGCGGACATGGTCCAGGAAGTTCGCGAAGTTTCCGAGATTATTGGGATGGTTAGGGTCTGCCTCGACTGCGCGCCTGTAGAACAGCTCTGCTTCGTCATACTGCTTGCGGATATTCGTCAGGAAGCTAGCGAAGTTTCCGAGATGGGGGGCGCTCTTGGGGTCCGCCTCGACGGCGCGTCTGTAGAATAGCTCTGCATCGTCATGCTGCTTGCGGATATCCGTCAGGAAGCTCGCAAAGTTTCCGAGATTATTGGGATGGTTCGGGTCTGCCTCGACTGCGCGCCTGTAGTACAGCTCTGCTTCGTCATACTGCTTGCGGACAGTCCTCAGAAAGGTCGCGAAGTTTCCGAGACGGCCGGCGTTGTCAGGGTCTGCCTCGATAGCGCGTCGGTATAACTTCTCTGTCTCGTCGGGCTGCTCGCGAAGTTCAGTCAGTTCGAGAGCCAATGCGCCAAGCAGAATCGCGCTGCCCGCATTCTTCTCCACCGCATCACGCAGTGCCGCTGTCCGCATCGGACCGCGTGGCAATAGATAGGCTTGGCGCAGAAGGGCCGACGGGCTTGTATCTCCTGTGGTTGATTTCTTCGCTATGTCCGCGAGCGCCTTGTCGGTCTTGGTGGCGGAGGGCTGCTGCGCCTTTTTGCCAATGGATTCGAAAAGGTTCTTAAATTTCTCTTCGTAGCTTTGAAAGATGTCATCGAACCGCTGTCGCTCCACCTTTGGCAACGTAAGTTCTTCACCGACCAGAAACATCACCTCATCAAAATCAAGATGCTTTACCCATACGGCCTTCTGGCTTTCCAGCCATTCACCGAATTCACCGGTTGGCCAGGTATCATTGACCCAGAAAATCCCGGCCGGGACATGATTTGCGGGCAATTTACGCAGAGCATTCGTGATGCTTTCATCGTTGGCACCATAGCCCATGAAGATCAGGCCGCGTTCTTGGATTAATCGACCGAACAGTTCTTCCAGCTCATTGTGCAGGCGATTTGTTTCGTCCTGGGTGTTCTGTGGGGACAGGTGGGCATCGCCATGCAGCTTCACCACCAATGGCTTCTCGGACGTCAATCGAGCAAAGCCGCTGAGTGAGCTATGGGTAATCACCAATGGACGGCGGCGGGTGAACAGATAGAGGGCGTCGGCCACCAGATCATCGAAATTGGTGGTCAGCACGACATTGCATTGGGGTTGATGGGCCAATAACGCAGCCAGGGTTGCATAGCCATAGCCGGGGTTTTTATCCCCGACTTGCCGGTCGATTTCGATCTGCCTCAGGGCGGGGGTGGGAAAGAACAGGTCCATGGCCTTGCCGTAATGGGCTGCGGCATTGCCCTCATCGTATTTCTGAAGCTGCTTTTGTGCCCATGCCAGGGCGGTGTCTGGCGCACCATCAAGCCGGTGATATTCGGCAACCCAATGCTTAACCAAATCACCCGCTGTCATGATCCCAGAGCTGCGCGAACAACCGGCCCCCAGGAAGAAGGCATAGCGGTGTTTCTGATCCAGCCGGTGTTTCAACATCCGGGCAAAGCTCTCGGCCGTGATTTCCCGCACAACGGTAACTCCGCGCTACAAAGGGGGCAGGGGGCATCATGGCCGCGCACTCGGCTGCTTGTCCAGGTTGATTAATAAGGCACAAAATCTCGCATTCAATAGTATGCATCGATCAAGCCCTTTCCCCGCACCCACCACCCCATGCACCCCCATCGCCCCCGCCCATCCGTGCTGCGACGTTGACTCTCACCCCAACATCTCTACCTTGCACCGGTTAAACGGCTGGCCTTTGCCATCCCGTGCCCTTTGTCATGCGGAAAGGCTCCCTCACGGGGGTTACGGCGTTGAAGAAGAAGCTGTTCATCAAGACCTATGGCTGCCAGATGAATGTCTATGACAGCGACCGTATGGCCGATGTCCTGGCACCGCTGGGGTATGAGCCGACGGATCAGCCCGACGGCGCTGACATGGTGATCCTGAACACCTGCCATATCCGCGAGAAGGCATCGGAAAAGGTCTATTCCGAGCTGGGGCGCATCCGGCACCTTCAGAATGAAAAGGCGTCCGAAGGTGGGCGCATGGTGGTGGCCGTGGCCGGCTGTGTGGCGCAGGCCGAGGGGGCGGAGATCATGATGCGCGCCCCGCATGTGGATATGGTGTTCGGGCCGCAGACCTATCACCAGCTGCCCGAAATGGTGACGCGCGCGGTGCGCGGGGCCGGCGGGGTGGTGAATACCGACTTCCCCGTTGAGAGCAAGTTCGACCTGCTGCCGGAGGAAAGCGCCAAGCCGCAGGGGCCGGCGGCGTTCCTGTCGGTGCAGGAAGGATGTGACAAGTTCTGTACCTTCTGCGTCGTCCCCTATACGCGCGGGTCGGAATATAGCCGGCCCGTGGGCCAGGTGCTGAACGAAGCCAAGCGGCTGGTGTCGCATGGGGTGCGGGAAATCACCCTGCTGGGCCAGAATGTGAACGCGTTTCATGGCGAGGCGGCGGATGGCAGCGTCTGGGGCCTGGGGCGGCTGATCCGTGCGCTGGCGGAAATCGACGGGCTGGAGCGTATCCGCTACACCACCAGCCACCCGCGCGACATGGATGATGACCTGATCGACGCTCATGGCAGCGTGCCGCAACTGATGCCCTTCCTGCATCTGCCGGTACAGTCTGGCAGCGACCGTATCCTGGCGGCCATGAACCGCAAGCACACGGGCGATGATTATCGCCGCCTGATCGATCGGTTGCGCGCGCGTCAGCCCGATCTGGCCCTGTCGTCGGATTTCATCACGGGTTTTCCCGGTGAAACGGACCAGGATTTCGCCGACACGTTGCGGCTGATTACCGATATCGGCTTTGCCCAGGCCTACAGCTTCAAGTACTCCGCCCGTCCCGGCACGCCGGCAGCATCCCTGGAAAGCAGGCAAGTGGACGAAAAGGTGAAGGATGAGCGGTTGCAGGCGGTGCAGCAGCTGCTGAATGCCCAGCAGGTGGCCTTCAACCAGACCATGATCGGCCGCACCCTGACGGTCCTGTTCGACCGGGTGGGCAAGCTGGACGGGCAACTGCTGGGCCGCAGCGCCTATATGCAGTCGGTCTATGTCCAGGCCCCGGCCCGGTTGATGGGCCAGATGGTGGAGGTGCATGTCACCGGCGCCTATGCCAACAGCCTGTCCGGCCATGTCGTGACCGGTGAAACCATGAGTCAGGCCGCCCGCTCGGCGGTGGAGGCACACGCTTGACCAACCTGGAACTGTCGTTCGACGATAACCGCCTGCTGCCGCTGCTGTTTGGGGAGCATGGCCAGTTCCTGACACGGCTGGAAAAGCAGACGGGCACAAGGCTGGTGTCGCGCGGCAATGTCCTGTCCATCACGGGCGGGGATGAGGCGGCGCAGGCGGCCCGTGCCGCCATCCTGGCCCTGTGGGACCGGGTCAAGGCCGGCATGCCAGTGGGACCGGGGGAGGTGGATGCCGCCGCCCGTCTGGCCATCAGCGCGGACGTACAGACCAGTGGCAATGCCCTGGCCCAGCTGTCCGACCCGCGCGCCGGCCTGAAGACCAAGCGCCGCACCATCACGCCGCGCAGCGCCACCCAGGCAAGGTATCTCGAAGCCTTGGCCGAAAGCGAACTGGTATTCGGGCTGGGCCCCGCCGGGACCGGCAAGACCTATCTGGCCGTGGCCCAGGCCGTCAGTCTGCTGATGCAGGGGGCGATCGAACGCATCATCCTGTCGCGTCCCGCCGTAGAGGCGGGGGAGCGACTGGGTTTCCTGCCCGGCGACATGAAGGAGAAGGTGGACCCCTACCTGCGTCCGCTCTATGACGCGCTGCATGACATGCTGCCCGGCGATCAGGTCACCAAGCGGCTGGAGACGGGTGTGATTGAGGTCGCCCCCCTGGCCTTCATGCGCGGTCGTACCCTGGCGCACGCGTTCGTCATCCTGGACGAGGCGCAGAACACCACGCCCATGCAGATGAAGATGTTCCTGACCCGTCTGGGGGAGGGCAGCCGCATGGTGGTGACGGGCGACGTGACCCAGATCGACCTGCCCACCGGCCAGAAATCCGGCCTGCGCGAGGCGCTGACCATCCTGCGCGGGGTGGAGGGCGTGTCCTTCGTGGAGTTTACCGACCAGGATGTCGTGCGCCACCCGCTGGTGGGCCGCATCGTCCGGGCCTATGACGCGGCGGATCGCGCGCGTGAGGGAGCGTGAGCATGCCGGATCGCGTCGATATCGCGCTGTCCATTGAGGATGAGCGCTGGGAAGCGGCGGTTGCCGACGTGGAAATGCTGTGCGAGCGCTCCGCACGCTCCGCCCTGGCTGCCGCGAACGCGCAGGACCCGGACTGGCTGCCCGGAGGTCCCGTCGAGATGTCGGTGATCCTGGCCGACGACGATACGGTTCAGGAACTGAACAAAAACTATCGCGGCAAGGACAAGCCGACCAACGTCCTGTCCTTTGCCCTCTACGCCGATGGCGGCGGAGAAGAGGGCGGTGAAGAGGACGAGGATGAAGGCGAAGAGGTTGAAGAACCGGACGAAGAGGGCCTTGAGGACGGGGATGTGGAATTCCTGTCGCCAGAGGCCCCGGTTCCTGTAATATTAGGCGATGTGATTCTGGCGTTTGAAACGGTGGAACGCGAGGCGCGCGAGCAACGCAAGGCCTTTGCCGACCATCTGGCCCACCTTGTGACCCATGGCGTCCTGCATCTCCTGGGTTACGACCATATCGAGGATTCCGAGGCCGAACAGATGGAGCGGCTGGAAACCCAGATCCTGTCGGGGCTCGGTATCGCCGACCCCTATGCCGGGCTGCCGGAAGGACACCGCGCGCCTGATGATCCGGGGGATCACTCCTCCGGACCCGTCCCTTTAACCCCAGAAAGATGATGGCCGACCTCAGCGACAGTCGATCGCCCCGCGAAGACGGGGCGGAAGAAAATGGAACCCTCGCCCAGCACCTGCGTGGCTGGCTGCGATCAATCCTCGGGGTACGCGGCGGCGATACGCTGCGCGACACGATCGAGGAACTGATCGAGGAGACGGGACCCCGGGAGCCCTCCATGGCGGAGGGAGAGCGGGCCTTGCTCGCCAATATCCTGAAACTGCGCCACCGCACCGTGTCCGACGCCATGGTGCCGCGCGCCGATATTGTCGGCGTGCCCATGGGTATCTCCCTGCCCGACCTGATCAAGCGCTTCTCTGAAGAGGCGCACAGCCGCATGCCCGTCTACCGGGAGGAGCTGGATGACGTGGTCGGCATGGTCCATATCAAGGATGTTCTGGCCTGTGTGGCCGGTGCGCGTGAATTCGACATGCAGGCCATCACCCGCGAGGTGATGATTGTCGCCCCCTCCATGCCCGTCCTCGATCTCCTGCTGAAAATGCGGCAGAAGCGCCAGCATCTGGCGCTGGTGGTGGATGAGTTCGGCGGCATCGACGGTCTGGTTTCCATCGAGGATCTGGTGGAAGAGATCGTGGGCGAGATCGAGGATGAGCATGATGATGCCGAGGAAAGCGCGCTGACCCCGCGCGCCGACGGCACCGTCGATGTCGATGCCCGCATCCCGGTTGAGGAATTCGAGGCCCAGCTGGGCCGCTATTTCGATGCCGACGAGTTGGAGGATGTCGATACGCTGGGCGGGCTGGTCTTCGCCATGGCCGGTCGCGTGCCGTCGCCCGGCGAAGTGCTCAAGCATCCGGGCGGGCTGGCATTCGAGATTCTGGATGCCGATCCGCGGCGCATCAAGATGCTGCGCGTCCATAATCTCGTCACGAACAAGGACGATGATACGGACGAGCCCCAGCGGGCGGTCGGGTAAGGCGGTCTTCGGATAACCCCTGGCCGACCGCCTCCTTTGTCTGGATAGATACCTCATGACATATCCCGCCATTTCGCCCCGTCTCGCCATCCTGGCTGGTCGGGTTACCGGGTTGGCGGGGTGGAAGCGGCTGGGGTTGGCCGCACTGGCCGGCGCGGTGGCGACGCTGGCGCTGCCACCCTCATATGCCTTGCCCTTGCTATGGGTGGCCTTTCCGGTGCTGGTCTGGCTGCTGCGCGGGTCGGATCGGGGGCGGACTGACTTCGCCATTGGGTTCGCCTTTGGCGTCGGCCATCACGTACTCGGTCTCTACTGGATCAGCGCGGCGCTGTTCACCGATATCAACCGCTTCTGGTTCATGCTGCCCTTTGCCCTGCTGGGCCTGCCGGCGCTGCTGGGCCTGTTCCTGGGTGCCGGCACCGCCGCTTATGGTTGGGCCCGGCGGCGTTTTGGCCTGACGGGATGGGCCGAGGCGGTGGCGCTGGGTCTGGCCTGGGTGGCCGTGGAATATGCGCGCGGGCATCTGTTCACCGGCTTTCCCTGGAACCTTCTGGGCTATGGCTGGGTACCGGTCCTACCGGTGCTTCAGTTTGCGTCTGTCGCCGGCATCTATGGCCTGTCGCTGCTGACCGTTCTGGCCGCCGTTCTGCCGGCCACCCTGGCGGGGGCGCAACCGTCCTGGCGACCGACGCTGGCGGGGGTGGCGGTACTGGCGCTGGTGGCAGGGTGGGGCGGCTGGCGCATGGCGGGGCAGGGGCTGGGCGATGTGTCGGGCGTCATGCTGCGCGTCGTGCAGCCCAACATTCCGCAAGAGCTGAAATGGCAGGAAGGGGCGAAGATCAACAATCTGCGCCACCTGATCGCCCTGTCGGGGGCCGAGGGCTGGGATCGCGTCACCCATGTGATCTGGCCGGAGACAGCGGTGCCCTATTTCCTCTCATCGGATAATGCCAATGCCGATCAACGGCCGCTGACCCAGCTTCTGACACAAGTCGCTCCGCCGGGCGGTGCGCTGATTACCGGCGGTAACCGGCTGACCACCGACGCCGCTGGCAATTACATCTATTTCAACAGTCTGTTCGCGCTGACCCAGGGCGGGCAGGTGGCCGCCACTTTCGACAAGTTCCATCTGGTGCCGTTCGGGGAATATCTGCCGCTGCGGTCCCTGCTGCCCAAAGGCATGAAGGCGGTGGCGGCGGGGGCGGACTTCTCCGCCGGTCCCGGCCCGCAGGCCCTGTCCTTGCCGGGGGCGCCCGCGGTCAGCCCGCTGATCTGTTACGAGGTGATTTTCCCCGGTGCCGTCATGCCGCAGCAAGGGGAACGACCGCACTGGCTTTTGAACCTGACCAATGATGCCTGGTATGGCCATACGGCCGGCCCGCACCAGCATTTCGCGATTACCATCGTACGCGCGGTG
>CALRNG020000021.1:0-14731 GCA_943369495.1 Rhizobium sp. Q54 | reverse complement strand
GTTCCCTCTCCACGCCGCGCCCGGCATCTGCGTCGGCAACGGATGCCAGAAGGTGACGCGCATTTGCAGGCGAACTCAGCAGGTGCAGCGTCTGTTGGATACTGCGCCATTCACTTTCGGCGATCACCATCATGGGTTCCGCGTTGTGTCGCATCACACGCAGCGGCACGCGATCAACCGTTACCATGTCAAGGTAACGGGTCATGTTCCGTCGGAAATGCGTTGCGGTGACCTGGGACATTCTGGCCTCCATCTGTGCATTATAGTGCATGCAATTGCGCCAGAGTCCCACAACGAAAAAGGCCGCCGGGTCGCCCCGACGGCCTTTTCCTTCACTCAGAACGCATCCCGAAAGCCGGGGCGCCGCGTCGGGCCTCAGCCCTCGCCGCCGTCGGCCTTCTTGGACAGGTCTTCGCCGGTCGTCTGGTCAACGACCTTCATCGACAGCTTGACCTTGCCGCGATCGTCGAAGCCCAGGACCTTGACCTTGACGCTGTCGCCCTGCTTCACGACGTCGGTGACCTTGGCCACGCGCTCGTTCTTCAGTTCGGAGATATGGACCAGACCGTCCTTGGAACCCAGGAAGTTCACGAAGGCGCCGAAATCCATGACCTTGACGACCTTGCCGTCATAGATCTCGCCCACCTCGGCCTCGGCCACGATGCCCTTGATCCACTTGATGGCGGCGTCGGAGCACTTGCTATCGACGGCCGACACCTTGACGGTGCCATCATCCTCGATGTCGATCTTGGCGCCGGTCTGTTCCACGATCTCGCGGATGACCTTGCCGCCCGACCCGATGACGTCGCGGATCTTTTCCTTGGGGATGTTGATGACGGTGATGCGCGGGGCATTGCCCGACACTTCGCCGCGCGCGGTGTTCAGCGCCTTGTTCATCTCACCCAGGATATGGATGCGGCCCTTCTGCGCCTGCGCCAGGGCGACCTTCATGATCTCCTCGGTGATCGAGGTGATCTTGATGTCCATCTGCAGGGCGGTGACGCCCGCTTCGGTACCGGCCACCTTGAAGTCCATGTCGCCCAGGTGATCTTCGTCACCCAGGATGTCGGACAGAACGGCGAACTTGTCGCCTTCCTTGATCAGGCCCATGGCGATGCCGGCGATGGGGCGGGCCAGCGGGGCGCCGGCATCCATCAGCGACAAGGACGTGCCGCAGACCGTGGCCATGGAGGAGGAACCGTTCGATTCCGTAATCTCCGACACGATGCGCAGCGTGTAGGGGAAATCTTCCTTGGACGGCAGCAGCGGGTGGATGGCGCGCCAGGCCAGCTTGCCATGGCCGATCTCGCGACGGCCCGGGCTGCCCATGCGGCCGGCTTCACCCACGCTGTAGGGGGGGAAGTTGTAATGCAGCATGAAGCTTTCGCGGTACTCGCCTTCCAGCGCGTCGATGATCTGCTCATCCTGGTTGGTGCCCAGCGTGGCAACGACCAGGGCCTGCGTCTCACCGCGCGTGAACAGGGCCGAGCCATGGGCGCGGGGCAGGATGCCCACTTCGGCCACGATCTGGCGGATGTCCACGGTGGTGCGGCCATCGATGCGCTTGCCCGTCTCCAGAACGGCGCCGCGCAGCACGTCGGCTTCCACTTCCTTGAACATCTCGGAAATGGCTTCCGGCGCGAATTCTTCCTTCAGCGCGGCCTTGGCCTTGTCCTTGGCGGCGCCGACGGCGGCGTAACGCTCCTGCTTAACCAGGATCGAATAGGCGGCCTTCACGTCATCGCCGGCCACTTCCAGGATGCGGGCCTTCACGGCGGCCTTGTCAAAGGCCGGCGGGGCGATATCGCGCGGTTCCTTGGCGCAATCCTCGGCCAGCGCGATGATCAGGTCGATCACGGGCTGGAACTGGGCATGGCCGAACATCACGGCGCCCAGCATCACCTCTTCCGACAGCTCCTTGGCCTCGGACTCGACCATCAGCACGCCTTCCTGCGTACCGGCGACGACCAGGTCCAGGGTGGCGTTTTCCATCTGGTCGGCGGTCGGGTTCAAGATGAACTGACCGTTTTCGTAACCGACGCGGGCGGCACCGATGGGGCCCAGGAAGGGCAGGCCGGAGATGGTCAGTGCGGCGGACGCACCGATCAGGGCCACGATGTCGGGGTCATTCTCAAGATCGTGGCTCAGCACGGTGCAGACGACCTGCGTCTCGCAACGGTAGCCATCGACGAACAGCGGTCGGATCGGACGGTCGATCAGGCGGCTGACCAGCACTTCCTTTTCCGTCGGACGGCCTTCACGCTTGAAGAAGCCGCCGGGGATCTTGCCCGCGGCGAAGGCCTTTTCCTGGTAATTCACCGTCAGCGGGAAGAAATCCACGCCCGGCTTCGGCGACTTGGCGCCGACAGCGGTGCAAAGCACGACCGTGTCGCCATAGCTCACCATGACGGCGCCATCGGCCTGACGGGCGATCTTGCCGGTCTCGATGACCAGCTTGCGACCGCCCCATTCCATTTCCTTGCGGAACACCTTGAACATCGTATCGATCCTTCCATCCGAAACCCGCAACACCCCGGATTGGGCGGCCGGGCCGGGGCCCGTTCGGACGGCCCCGCCTGTTTCTTGCCCCTTCAGTACCATTTTTCAGCGCGTTCCGCACGGCGCGCATGGGAAAACGGCCAGCCGGAAGGGGTCCCGGCTGGCCGTCCACACCTCAACTCTGACGCGGGTCCCGACGGGTCCCACCGCCCAGGGGCCCGCCGCCGGCACGCCATCCCCCACCGCCGGAGCGGATACGGAACGGGGTGTGGGCGGAGGGCTTCATGTTCACGTCGAACATCACCTTGGGCGTTCGGGTCTGTAACCGTCGCGACCGGCCCGCCTTAGCGACGCAGGCCCAGGCGCTGGATCAGGCTGTCATAACGAGCCTTTTCCTTGCCCTTCACGTAATCCAGCAGACGGCGGCGCTGACCGACCATCACCAGCAGACCACGACGCGAATGGAAATCCTTCGAGTGGGTCTTCAGGTGTTCGGTCAGGTTGTTGATGCGCTCAGTCAGGATGGCGACCTGCACTTCCGGCGAGCCGGTATCGGTCTCGTTGGTCTTGTACTCTGCGATCAGCGCAGTCTTGCGCTCAGCCGTGATCGACATCGGATGTCTCCACATTTAGATGATTAAGGGATGAACGCACCCGGCACCGTGATGGCGCCCTATCGGCGGGGTTCCGGTGTCCCGGAACGGGCACGCGCCCACACGACGCGGGGCCGTGCCGGGATGTCGTCCAGCACGGTCCCGCGCGGGCGGGCGTCGATATGCGGGGTTGATGCGCCAAACCCCGGTCCCGGTCAAGCGGAATCCGTGGATTTCCGCGCCTGTCGGGGCATGGCTGCCACCCTGGACAGAGACGGCTCAGTTCTCGACCGGCAGCCACGGTATGTTGGCGATGGGCACGCCCTCCTCACGCAGGGCCTCGGCTTGTTCGGGCGAGGTTTCGCCATAGATGGCGCGGCCTTCCGCCTCACCATAATGGATTTTGCGGGCTTCGTCTGCGAAACGGTCCCCCACATAGTCGGCGTTCTTCTCCACCTGGGTGCGCAGTTCACGCAGATGGCGCAGGATTTCGGCCTGCGCCTCGCGCGCCCTATCGGGCACCGGCGGGGGCGCAGCAGGCGCCGGGGGCGTGTCTGCCGACACGGGGGCAGGCGGCGGGGCGTCGCGGTCGCGCGACCGGCCCCCCTTGGCGATGGCCGGGGCCATGGGGGCCTTATCGACCTTGGCGTCGCCGCAAAGGGGGCAGGTGATGGCGTGCGAAGCCGCCTGCGCCTCATACGCGGCACCGTTGCGGAACCAACCTTCGAACCGGTGGCCCAGGCTGCATTTCAGGTCGAACAGGATCATGGGATGATAAAGGCTCTGTGTGATGACTGATAGATGGACTGTCGCGACCCGGCGGGCAAGTCCGTTGCCATCCGGGGAGCCATGACGGCGGGGGTTGGCGCGTAGAAATCGGTGGCAATACAAAATAAACGCGTAAGGTCGGGACAAACCCTCTGTCATTAAGGGTTTATCCATTTCCGGCCTGCAATCATCTGATGGCGCGCGCGGTTGCCATCCCCCCTTCTGCTGTTGGAGGTGTCATGATCCGCCATGTCCCCCTGCTGCTGGCGTTGCCGCTGCTGCTCGCCGCCTGCCAATCCACCAAACCTGTCGGGATGGCCGACCCCGCCAAGCCGGCCAAGCCCACCACCACGGTCACGCTATCCAAGGATGGCGGGGCATCGACACGCACCGGGTCGGAAACGGCGGTGGGTTGGGTCGACCGGGCGGAAGCGGCGGGTCTGCGCTATGGCGATGCGCCGTTCCTGGTCCCGCGTCAACTGGCGGGCATGGATGTGTCGGGGCGGCGGCAAAGTCCGGGTCGCGATGTCGATGGCGTGGTGCAATATGGCATCGCCGGTCAGGGAACCTGGGCGACCTTCTTCATCTATAAGGCCAGCGCCTTCGATGCCGATCTGACGGTGATGACCAGCACGCAGTCGGCGGCCATCATGTCGCCCCCTGGCCGGCGGCTGGTCGTGGACGCCGCCATGCCCTTGCCCGGCGGCGATGGCACACCGGTCCTGAGACAACTTCTCTGGCAGGAAGAGGTGGGGCGGGCCAGCACCCTGGTGGCCCTCAGCGCTGGCGGCTGGGTCGTGAAACTGCGCGTCAGCGGCCCCGACCGCGCCGCCGTGGAACAGGTGACCCAGGCGGCGCTGGCCGGTCTTCGCATCGACCCCGGCACCAAACCCTCCCCGGTCCTGGCGCAGGCGGCGCGACCCAGGGCCTGCGCCAGTGCCCAGCAGGGGCCAGAGGCGTCCAAGGTCGCTCTCGACATGGGAACCAGCATCATTGAGGCGTCCCTGCTGGGATCAGACAAACATATCTGGACATGGCCGCCCGGCCAGGAAGGCGACGTTTGTATCGAGATGGAGGGCAAGGAGGAACGCCGACCATTCATTCTGTTGCGCCGACAGGATGCGACGGGCAAGGCAACGGGCTGGCTGTCGCCCTTGGGCGATGCCGGCATTGCGCTGGAATGCGCGCCCAACCTGGTCGCTGGCCTGGGGCTGGAGAAGGTGCAGGCGAAATATGTCATGCGCCTGCACGCGCCCGGCGGTGGCGACGTGATGGCCGGCTTCGATGCCCTGCCCAATCGGGAGCAGATACTGAAGATGATCCGCGAGATGCTGGGCGCGCCCATTCCGCCATCGCCAGGGGCGTGAGGTACCGGGCGCGCGGTGACAGGGTGGTTCAGATCGGGCCGGGTTTGCAGTAGCATCCACGGCTATGAGCCACGTTCTGCCCTTCGCCCCGCCCTCGCCCTGGATTGCCCGTTTTGCGCCGCTGCTGCGGTCGGGAGGGCACATGCTGGATGTGGCCTGCGGCGGTGGACGGCACCTGCGTCACTTCCGGGATCGGGGCCTGTCGGTCACGGGCGTCGATATCGACCTGCGCGGGGTCGCCGATCTGACGGGACAGGAGGGGGTGGCCCTGGTCCAGGCCGATCTGGAGGGGCCGGACGGCTGGCCGCCCGCCCTGTCGGGCTTTGACGGCATCGTCGTCACCCACTATCTGCACCGCCCCCTGTTGCCCGCCATTGTCGGTGCGCTGAAACCCGGCGGCCTGCTGCTGTATGAGACCTTCGCCAATGGCAATCAGCGCCATGGCCGCCCGTCCAGCCCCGCCTTTCTGCTGCGCGATGGAGAATTGCTGCGTCTAGCCATGGCGCAGGGGCTGCAGGTCATCGCCTTTGAACAAGGCGAAGTCTCCAGCCCCAAGGCCGCCATTGTGCAGCGTCTGGCCGCCCGGCGCCCCGTGGGGCCGGCGCCCGATCTGGATGGTGATCCCGAACCGGCGCCGTTGCCGTCTGCCTGAACAAGGACGGGTGCCGTGTTTCAATCCAGCTTGTCGCGAAACACGGCGACGCTAAGGGAATGGGTGGTCAAGATGCCCCGGCACAGGCTGGACCCGTCGGAAGTGGCGCGCGTCCTGTCCACGGCGCCGTAGATCATCAGAAGATAGCGCGCGGCGAAGGCTGCACCCGGCGCCTGCCGTTCCAGCGGCAGGATCAGGCGGCGGACCAGGGTCCGCGAACCATCGGCATAGGTGACTTCGTCCAGGCTGGATAAGGGCCGAAACACCCCGGCGCAGAAAGCGTAGGCCGGAATGATGTCGGCAACATAGGAGGCGGGCATCAATGCCGACAGGGTCATTCCGACCGGATTGATCCCCAGTGCCGCCGCGACACCATCGCCGACCTTGATGATCCGGGCATCGCGGACGCTGCCGCCATCCAGATGAAACAATACGCAATTGTCGCTTGTCTCCGCCGACCGACGGCAGGCCATCATCTCGTCCAGCGGCACAACCGGATTGCGCCGGACAATATCCGTCCAATGCGACAAGGCATAATGCTGCGTGTCGTTGGTCAGATCATCCAGGCGAAAGACGTCATGCATGCATGGGGACCGGTAAGGCGCGAAGCCTCAGCTTATCTCGGTCCAGGTGACAAGGCAGCAGCAGTTGGCCTCTGCATAAGGATAGGGTCGCCAGCGTGCGGATATGCGGCGACCAGGCAAGACCATCAGGTCTTTGCCACAGATACGGTTATCGTGAGACTTTCTACGAGGAAAAATGGCGCGCCCGAAAGGATTCGAACCTCTGACCCCCAGATTCGTAGTCTGGTGCTCTATCCAGCTGAGCTACGGGCGCATCGCCATGATCAACCGGCCTGGATGAATTCGGAATGGCGCGCCCGAAAGGATTCGAACCTCTGACCCCCAGATTCGTAGTCTGGTGCTCTATCCAGCTGAGCTACGGGCGCGCATTATCCGATTTACGGTACCCGGTGAGGGGTGCCGTCCGGTGAGGTGGGGCTTGTATCCGATGCGGATGGGGATTGCAACGGGATTTTGTGGGGCCTGTCCGCAACACCGTCCTGACGTGATTGCCGTTCGCTGCTGTATCGGCTATTCCTGCCCCAACTCCATGCAAGCAGGCCCGCCTTGACCAACAAGATTCAGAATCCCGACAAGAACTTCCCCGTGACCTGGGAAGAGTTGCACCGCAATGCCAAGGCGCTGGCCTGGCGCCTTGCCGATCACGCGCAGTGGAGAGGCATCATCGCCATCACGCGTGGTGGTCTGGTCCCGGCGGCCATCATCGCCCGCGAGCTGGACATCCGGGTGGTGGAGACCATTTCGGTTAAGAGCTATGACCACCAGACCCAGGGCGAAATCCGCGTGCTGAAGGCCGCTGATGCCGTTACCGACGGCGGCAAGGACTGGCTGCTGATTGATGATCTGGTCGATACCGGCAAGACGGCGGCCTATGTGCGCAAGCTGCTGCCCAACGCGCATTTCGCCACCATCTATGCCAAGCCCGCTGGCCGCCCGCTGGTCGATACCTTCATCACCGAGGTCAGCCAGGATACCTGGATCCATTTCCCCTGGGACCTGCTGCCCGTCAGCTATTTGCAGATCGAACGGTAAGTTTGGTTTGACCCGTCGATGCCGGACCAGGGCTGCGTAAAGGCAGTTCCAGTCCGGCCAGGGACAGGGTGGTGGCCAGGGCCAGCAGTGGCCCCGCCACATCACGCTGCCGCGCCGGGGAGATCAGGTGCGACAGCAGCCAGGCCGCCGATGGCCGCCCCTTGGCGCCCCGCTGCAACAGGGCCACCAGGGTCAGCAGAGCCCGTTCGTCGGTCGACAAGGCCGAGCGGCAGCCATTGCCGATATCGGGCCGCCCGGCCGGATACTGGTGCAGTTGCTCCATCACCTCTTCCCAGGCGATGACGGCGTCCTCCCAGCCCTCGGGCAGCAGGCGCTTAAACTCCATCTCCACCTGGTCCCAGCGGTAGCGGCCATGGCGCCAACGGCGGGCCGACCAGAGCAGCAATTGTTCGCCCCGTGACAGGGTGAAGACGGTGCCGCCGTCCTGCAAACCGGCCATCAGGCGGGCGCGTTCCACATGCGCGCTGTCCGGCTGCCCCTGCACGCAAAGCGCCGGGCCTGCCGCGAGGTCGGGCCACCACAGAGCCATATCGTTCATCACCGCCTCCAACGCAATCCGATGCCATGACCAGGACGGTATTGCGAATCGTTCTCAATTGCAAGACGGAAAAGGAAGGGGCAGCCAGAGGATGGCTGCCCAGGATCAGTCCGGTGTCGCGCTGGGTGCGGGGCTGCTGTCAGGCCGGGCGCAGATGGCGCGCAGGGCGGCCCATTCCGCCCCTGACAGGGTTTCGCCGCGCGTTGTGGTGCCGGCGGCGGCGCGGTCCAGACTGGTGATCCGCTCCGTCAAGGTGGGGTGGCTGCCCATCCATTTGGCCAGGACGCCATCAGCCTCGGGATGTTCATCCCGGATGGCGGCAAACAGTTTGGACAGGCCGGTGGGCGAGACCCCGGCCTGGGCCAGCGCGTCCAGCGCATATTGGTCGGCCTGGCGTTCCTGATCTTGGCTGAAGTCAGACTCGACGATCTGACTGACGCCCACGGCCAGCACGCCGCCGCCGACATCCCCCACCACCATGGAAATCAGCGCCGAACTGAGGCCGTAACGCATCACCCGTTCCATGGAATGGCCGTGATGCAGGTGCCCCAATTCATGCCCGAGCACGCCCAGGACGGCGTCCGGCCCGTCGGCCTTGTCCATCAGGGCCGTGGTGACACTGACATGACCGCCGGGCAGGGCGAAGGCATTGGGCAAGTCGCTGTCGATGATATGCAGCCGCAGACCCTGACTGTCGGGCAGGCGTCCTGCCAGTTTCAACAAGGCCTGCCGCCCGGCCGCGGAGGCACAATGACGGTTCCCGTCCTCCCGCGTCAGGAAGGCGGTTGCCAGGACCTGTACCTGATCGCCAATCTGTGCCTGCAGCCAGGCCGGCACATGGGGGGCGAGCGTGCTGGCCAGGGCCGGCAGGACAAAGCGCAGCATGATGACCAGCGACAGCACGGCCCCGCCGATCCAGACATACAGCGGTATCTCCCGCCGGGACCGGTGTTCGCGGTGAACAGGCTGCACCATGCCGGCCCCATGGGCGAGGCGCAGCAGCCGGTCGGCATCCGCCACGGCCAGTACGGCATGTGCATCCGCCGCCAGGCCAAGGCGTAACCGTTCATCGGGGAAGGGGCCGGGCACCGGCGCCACATCGCGCCAGTTCCAACGGTCCAGTTCAGCGCCCCCTTCCCGATGGATGATCAGGAAAGGGTGCTGAAAATCCAGCTGTACCGGCAGGGTGCGGCCCGTGCGCCGATCCTCATACGTGGCGTCGATCAAGGTTACCCGCCGATCCCGATATCGCCGATGGCATCGGCCAGCCCTTCGCCCCGGGTGGGGGCCGGCTGACCACGGTTCAGGATATCATCCAATACGCCAACATTATGCAGGCGAAGATGCAGGCCGATGATCCGCAGCATTTCCACCTGCACCCAGGCCACGGACAGCAGGCTCAACAGTGCCAGGATGGCAAAGGTCAAGATCACGACAATGAAAGCAATATTCAGCGATTTGCCAAAAATAGCCCCGATGATCCCGACCGCCACGATGATGGCGATGTAAGAGACGAGGGAAATGACGAAGGCCACGATGGGTACGCGAATAATCTGACGCCAACCGATCGGCAGTTCCAGGCGCAGATCATCCAGCCAGGTGGCGCCCAGGAACAGGATCGTGCGCCGCACTGTATAAGCAAACCACAGACCAAAGCCGATAGCGATTGCCGCAAGGCTGCTGAAGATGCCCGCAGTATTGATGTCCGGCGGCGGCGGCGCGGCCTCGCCGACCGCTTGTGCCGCCTGTGCGGCTTCGGTCCATTCCGCCATTGGCAGGTAGAAGATGATGATCAACGCATATCCCACCACCAGCAGCAGCCAGGCGGGAATCCAGATATGCCACAGGGCGTCCGGCTTTGCGGCGGCACCAAAACGGGCCGTGCCGAACCAGCTGATGCTCTGCCGGTAATTATAGGTCTTCGCGTCCGCCCAGGGCTGGATCAGCCCCAGCGTCAGCAGGGAGAGGAGATAGGCCTTCAGATGCACCGACATATACGGACCCAGCGCCCGATCCTGTCCACCATGGATGCCCCGCCATTGCGTCCGCGTCAGCAGGTAGCGGCGGGCGAAATAAAGCGCCATCAGGCCCAGCAGACCAGCACCCAGGCCCAGCGCCATCTGCATCACCAGATGCTGCACGAAGGCCGCTGGCGGGATCAGGCTGTTCATCACCACGACGACACCAAGGAACGGAAGCAGCACAACCAGCGCCACCAGGAAGCCCACGAACAGTTCCTTGCCGGTGCCGGTATAGGCCAGCCGGTCACCGCGCAGAGTGACGGCGGACCATAGGCGCTGGCGCACCTTGGTGCGACCCCAGAACCGGTAGATGCCCAGCGTGATAATGGTCAGGAAGGTGTTCAGCAGCAGCAGCCCGATCAGGGAGCCGCGGTCGATATCGACTTGTAGCCAGTCGCTGCTTGGTGGCGTCCCGTCGCTGCCCGGTGTGGCGGGTTCGTCGCTCAAAGGCATGCTGGTCAATTCATCCCCCCGGTTGGTTGCAACCGCAGAGTATGGTTTCCGTTGCGGCGCGGCAAGGTGTCGCGGCGGGAATCAGTCAATTATTTCAGGGCCATACGGAGGTATGCTGGCCGCGAGGATGGGGACCTGCTCAGTCTGATATGCGAATCGCTCTCATTGGCATCTTGACAGACGGGAGGGGCGGGCCGACATATCGGGCAGATTTAACGCCGATGGCCCAGCCATACCAGGAGCCGATGATGAAGATGTTCGCCCGCCGTACCCTGCTGCGCACCCTGACCCGCCAGGCGGTGGGGATCGGTCTGGGTGCAGCACTGCTGTCGCTGCCGGCCCTAGCGGCGGGGGCCAAGGAAGTGAACATCTACTCGTCGCGCCACTATGACGCCGACAAGCTGATCTTTGCCGCGTTCGAGAAGGAGACAGGCATCCAGGTCAATGTCATCGAGGGCAAGGATGACGAGCTGATCGAGCGCCTGAAGGCCGAAGGGCGCAACAGCCCGGCCGATGTGCTGCTGGCCGTCGATGCCGGTCGCCTGTGGCGCGCCCAGGATGCGGACGTATTGCAGCCGGTGAAGAATGCGGCGCTGGAAAAGGCGGTGCCGGCGGAATATCGCGAAAAGGATGGCTATTGGTTCGGCCTGTCGGCGCGCGCCCGCGTCATCATCTACAACAAGGACAGTGTGAAGCCCTCGGACCTGTCCAGCTATGAGGATTTGGCCGATCCGAAATGGAAGGGCCGCCTGCTGGTCCGGTCTTCCACCAATGTCTATAACCAGTCGCTGACCGGTTCCATCCTGGCTGCCGATGGTGCTGCAAAGACCGAGGCCTGGGCCAAGGGCATTGCCGCCAATTTCGCGCGCAAGCCGCAGGGGGGCGATACTGATCAGATCAAGGCCGTGGCGGCGGGCGAGGGCGATGTCGCCATCTCCAACACCTACTATTTCGCCCGCATGCTGAATTCCAGTAACCCGGCGGAGAAGGCAGCGGCGGAGAAGGTCGGCCTGTTCTTCCCCAACCAGAAGGACCGGGGCGCGCATGTGAACATCTCCGGCGCCGGCGTCGTGAAACACGCCCCCAACCGCGACAATGCCGTGAAATTCCTGGAATTCCTGGCCAAGCCGGAAGCGCAGAAGATCTTCGCAGAGGCCAATTACGAATTCCCCGTGGTGGCCGGCATCCCATCCCACCCGGTGGTGGCCGCCTGGGGCACCTTCAAGCGCGACAGCCTGAATGCCAGCATCTATGGCCAGAACAATGCCGAGGCGCTGAAGATCATGGACCGGGCCGGGTGGCAGTGAGCTGCGACGGCGGCGGGGTCAGAACCCCGCCTCAACCGCCCCCACTTTCACGCCCGCCCGGTTGCGCAGGGCGGGATTGACCAGCGGCTGTAGCGCCGTCCAGTCGCCATCGCTGAGTAAACCCAGTCGGCGCAGCACGGCAGCCATGGCGGGGCCGGCGGCGCGCTTGGCGCCGTCATCGATCTTCACCGCGATGGCGATGCCTTCCTCGGGAATGATGCCGACGCTGACCCCCTCCGCCCCAGCCTTGGACAGGATGCGGCTCCCCAGGGCTTGCATGAACAGCGTGTCGAAACCTTCCGTCCCGCTGATCAGCTCGGGATGCGCACCCCAGGCGGCCAGCAGGCGCTGGGCTGCGTCGGCGCGCGCCGAGGGCAGGTCCTGCGGATCGGCCATACGGGCCATGCCAAAGGCCAGCGCCTCCAGCGGCAGGCCGATGGTGGGGATGGAGCATCCATCAATGCCCCAGGGTGCGCCTGTCAGATCCTGCGCCGTCACCTGTTCCATGGCGCCCATGATGCGCTGCTGCACCCGATGCTGATAATTCACATAGCCACGGATGGCCTCTCCCCGGTGCAAGGCGGTGGTCACCATGCCGGCATGTTTGCCGGAGCAGTTATTGTGCAGCGTCATCGGCTCCTCCCCCCGGCGCAGCATCGCCTCCCAGGTCGGGACCGAATAGGGGGCGTGGGCGCCGCATTCCAGATGGTCCGGCGTCAGACCGATGCGCGACAGCCAGGCGGCCACGCGGGTGGTGTGGATCGGCTCGCCATCATGGCTGGAACAGGCCAGCGCCAGTTCCTCAGGTCCCAGGCCGAAGGCATCGGCGGCCCCGGTTTCGACCAGCGGCAGGGCCTGTAACGCCTTGTTGGCGGACCGGGGGAAGGTGATGGCCTTCACATCGCCGAAACCGGCCAGGACATGCCCGTCGGCGCCCACCACCACGGCGCGGCCGCGATGGATGCTTTCCACCAGCCCGCCGCGCGTCACCTGGATCAGGATGGGGTTGGCGCTGTCATCGGGCAGCCGCACGACCACACCGCCGCCGGGGCCGGAGTCGGGAAGGTGGTGGCCGCAGCCGGGGCCGTGGATATGGGGCGGGTTGGGATCGGGCATGACCAGCGCGCAGGCGAGGGATGGGGGCAGGCACCTTGCCCCGGCGGGCCGTTCCATGCAAGGAGTCGCGGCAATTCCCCATTCTCAGTATCAGGTCAACATGCGCGGCTATTTCGCCCTGGGCGCCGAAGGTATCAGCAAGTCCGGCAATCTGGGCACCATCATGCGGACGGGCCATGCGTTCGGCGCCAGCTTCGTCTTTTCCGTCAATGCCGTGGTCGATATGAACGAACTGCGTGTCACCGACACGTCGGGCGGTGTCGACCATGTCCCCTATTATGGCTGGGGATCGATTGGGGAGATGGCGCTGCCGGCAGGGTGTCAGCTGGTGGGCTGCGAACTGACCGACGATGCGGCGGAACTGCCCAGCTTCCGGCACCCGCTGCGCGCGGCTTATGTGTTCGGGCCGGAACGCGGCAACCTGTCGGCTGCCATGCTGGCCCGATGTGACCATGTCGTGAAGATTCCTACCAAATTCTGCGTCAATGTCTCGGTGGCTGCCGCCATCGTCACCTATGACCGGATGATCAGCCTGGGCCGCTTTGCCGAACGGCCGGTCCGCGTGGGCGGCCCCCGCGATGCAGCGCCAGAGCATGTGCATGGCAAGGTGCGGGTGCGGAACAAGGAAAGCCTGCGCATGCGTCCGCTGCTGGGCGGGTGGGAATAACCCCTCTTCCGGGCAGCTGGGAACAAGGGTGCGCGTCACCCATTTATGGTATGAAGGGTTTATCGATCATGAGGCCCGCCATGTTTGCTTGCATGCGTATCCCTGCTTTGTCCCTGGTGCTTCTGGTACTGGCCGGCCCTGCCGCCGCCCAGACTGCAAGTCCGCCGCCGGAGGTGATGGACGAGGTGATCGTGACGGCCCCGCGCAATGGGGAGCCCGGCTTCCAGGAAGCCCAGGAATATCACCAGAAGGAATATCAGCGCCTGCACGCCAAGTTCGGCAAGCCGCCGGCGGCCCAGCCGCGCGGCGATCAGGCCTTCGCTTCCGGCGGCACCATGGACGGCCCCAATGACCGTTCTGACGCGCGCGACCAGATCCAGAATGCCCCGCGCCTGCGCGATACGTTCAGCGACGATTAAATATCGGCTCCGGATTTTCCATATCGATCACCGCGATATTGCCCAGCGTGCGTGTCGATAGGATGCGCAGCCGATTGTCAGGCCCATGCAGGAAGGGGCCGGGACCGGCCAGCCTTGGGGCACCGGCCCGCCCCACCATGAAGGGCGCCACGGCCACCCGCAGCCGGTGAAAGGCACCGGCGGCCAGGAACTGCGTCAGCACCTGACAGCCTCCTTCCACCATCAGCCGTTGAATGCCCAGACCGGACAGGCGCGACAGGATGCTGTGGACGCCGCCATCGCCCAGGTCCACGACCTGCGCCACCGATGACAGCCGGGCGCGCAGCGCCGGCAGGGCCGGTTCCGCGCACAGCACGATGACGGGGCCGCCTTGCGTGAAAAACCCGGCCTCCGCGTCCAATCCGTCACCGCCGCGCGTGACCACCACCTTCAGCGGATGATCCGGCATGCCGCGTTCCCGGCGGGCGGCCAGCAGTTCGGGATACCGGACCGTCAGGCGTGGCTGATCACGCCGGACGGTGCCGGCACCCACCAGGATGGCGTCGCAATCGGCTCGCACCGCATGCATGTCGCGGCAATCCTCTTCGCCGGACAGCACCAGCCGCTGGCCGCCATCGGTATCGATATGGCCATCCAGTGACATGCAGACGGACAGGTGCACCCGTTCCATGTATCGCTTTCCATGCGTTGCTGG
>CALRNG020000020.1:0-14776 GCA_943369495.1 Rhizobium sp. Q54 | reverse complement strand
GGGATGTCCAAACCAGAAATAGGTGATGCCGCCGATAATGCAGGCCAGGGCCATGCCGTTCAGCAGCCCCACCAGCACTTCCTTGCCAATGACGCGGGCCGCGTTGGCGGTGGTCAGTTCCTTGGTGGCCAGCGCGCGTACGGCGACCGTCAGCGCCTGGGTCCCGGCATTGCCGCCCATGCTGGCCACAATGGGCATCAATGCGGCCAGCGCCACGACCTGGGCGATGGTGCTGGTGAACTGGTTGATGACGGTGGCGGAGATCAGGGCCGTGACCACATTGAAGGCCAGCCAGCGGAAACGGGAGCGCGCCGTGGACAGGACGGCGCGGTATAGATCGTCCTCGCCGACGCCGCCCATGGCCAGCATGTCGGCCTCCGCCTCCTCCTCGATGACGTCCACCACGTCATCGACGGTGATGACGCCCAGCAGGCGCCCGCCCTTGTCCACCACGGGGGCCGACACCAGACCATAATTGCGGAACAGGCGGGCCACCTCCTCCTGGTCCATGGTGACGGGGATGCGGTGGATATCCTCGTGCAGGATGTCGGCCAGCTTCACACCCCGCTTGGCCCGCAGCACGCGCGACAGCGGCACCGACCCGATGACCCGGTGCATCGGGTCCACCACGAAGATGTCGTAGAATTCTTCCGGCAGGTCGCTGTCATCGCTGGTGGCGGCGGCGCGCAGGTAATCCAGCAACCCGCCCACGGTCCAGAATTCCGGCACCGATACGAATTGCCGGCCCATCAGGCGACCGGCCGAATATTCGGGATAGGTAAGCCCCTCCTCCACCAGGGCCCTGGCCTCGGGCGGCAGGTTGGAGAGGATGGTCTGCTGCGCTTCCTCATCCAGATCCTGGATGACGTCGACAGCGTCGTCGGTGTCCAGTTCCGCGACGGCGGCGGCCAGCGCCTTTGGCTCCAGCCGTTCCACCACCTCGTCACGCAAATCGACTGACAGGTAGGTCAGGATTTCGGCGTCGAACTGTGGCCGCAGCAGTGCGATCAGCAGTTCGCGCCGATCATCATCGGCCTGTTCCAGCAGGTCGGCGATGTCGGACGGGTGCAGGTCGGCCAACGCATTGGCCGCCGCCGTTAACTCATCCGCCTCCAGCAGGCGGTTCACAGACGCGATTTCCTCCTCCCCGCCGTCGGCCTCGATATCGACCGCGCGGCGGGGGGAGGCTTTGGGCCGATCCTGTTCGGGAAGATCGGCCTTTTCCGTCATGCGCCACCCGTGGAAGCGCCGTGCATCTGGGCATCAATGACGGCCAGAGCCGACATGTTGACGATGCCGCGCACCGTGACCGAGGGGGTCAGGATATGCGCCGGCTTGGCCGTGCCCAGCAGCACAGGGCCCACCGTCAGACCATCGCCCAGCACCTTCAACAGGTTAAAGGAGACGTTGGCGCTGTCGCGGTCGGGCATGACCAGCAGGTTGGCAGACCCGTGCAGACGGCTGTTGGGGAAAATGCGGCTGCGGATTTCCGGGCTGATGGCCGCGTCCGCATGCATTTCACCCTCCACCTCCAGGTTGGGATAGCGGGTGGTGATGGCCTGCAACGCTTCGCGCATCTTGATGGCGGACGCATCGTTATGGCTGCCAAAGCTGGAATGCGACAGCAGCGCGATCTTCGGCGACAGGCCGAAGCGCCGCACCTCTTCTGCCGCCAGATCGGTGATGTCCGCCAGTTCAGAGGCGCTGGGGGTGGCATTCACATAGGTGTCGGTCACAAAGAAGGTGCCGCGATTGAGGATCAGCACCGACAGGGTCGCCATGACGCGGGCCCCCGGCTTCTTGCCGATCACGTCATTCACATGCTTCAGATGCCAGTCATAGAGACCGACGGTACCGCAGATCAGCGCGTCAGCATCGCCCTTCTCCACCATCAGGGCACCGATCACGGTGCTGTTGGTGCGCACCACCTGACGGGCGCGGTCGGGCGAGACGCCGCCGCGTTCCATCTTGCGGTGATAGGTCTGCCAATAATCATTATAGGCGGGGTCGTTCTGCGGATCGATCAGCCGGACATTGTCATCCAGGCGCAGACGCAGGCCCAGTTTCTCGATGCGGCGGGCCACCACGTCGCGGCGGCCGATCAGGATGGGCTGGGCGATACCGTCATCCATGACCTGCTGGGCGGCACGAAGCACACGCTCCTCCTCGCCCTCGGCATAGGCGATGCGGCGCGGATCGGCCTTGGCCTTGGCGAAGACCGGCTTCATCAGCAGACCGGAGCGGAAGACGAACTGGCCCAGCTGCTCGATATAGGCGTCGAAATCCTTGATCGGGCGGGTCGCCACACCGCTATCCATGGCGGCCTTGGCCACGGCCGGCGCGATTTCCAGGATCAGGCGCGGATCGAAGGGGCGCGGGATCAGATATTCCGGGCCGAAGCTGGGCGGCGCCTCGCCATAGGCCATGGCGACCACATCATGCACCTCCGCCTGGGCGAGATTGGCGATGGCGTTGACGGCGGCGATCTTCATCGCCTCATTGATGGTGGTGGCCCCCACATCCAGCGCACCACGGAAAATGAAGGGGAAGCACAGGACATTGTTGACCTGGTTGGGGAAGTCGGAGCGACCGGTGCCGACGATGGCATCGGGACGCACGGCCTTCACCTCGTCCGGCATGATCTCCGGCGTGGGGTTGGCGAGCGCCATCACGATCGGATTGGCGGCCATCTTCTTGACCATGTCCTGGGTCAGGACGCGGGGGGCGGACAGGCCAAGGAAGATGTCAGCGTCGCCAATGATGTCGTCCAAGGTGCGGGCGTTGGTCGGCTTGGCGTAGCGTTCCTTGCGCGGGTCCATCAACTCGGTACGGCCCTGATAGACCACGCCCTTGATGTCGTTCACCCAGACATTATCGACCGGCAAACCCATATCGACCAGCAGGTCAAGGCAGGCCAGGGCGGCCGCACCGGCACCGGAGCAGACCAGCTTGACCGAGGCGAAATCGCGGCCCGTCAGTTTCAGCGCATTGGTGATGGCGGCGGCCACGATGATGGCGGTGCCGTGCTGATCATCATGGAAGACCGGGATCTTCATGCGGTCCCGCAGCTTCTTTTCGACATAGAAGCATTCGGGCGCCTTGATATCCTCCAGATTGATGCCGCCGAAGGTCGGCTCCAGCGCCGCGATGACATCGACCAGCTTATCGGGGTCCTTCTCGCTGATCTCGATATCAAAGACATCGATGCCGGCGAATTTCTTGAACAGGACGCCCTTGCCCTCCATCACCGGCTTCGATGCCAGGGGGCCGATATCGCCCAGGCCCAGAACGGCGGTGCCGTTGGTGATGACCGCCACCAGATTGCCGCGGCTGGTATATTTCGCGGCATTCGCCTCATCCTCGACAATCGCCTCGCAGGCATGGGCCACGCCGGGGGAGTAAGCCAGCGCCAGATCACGCTGCGTCGCCAACGGCTTGGTCGGCGTTACGGCGATTTTGCCGGGAACGGGAAGACGGTGGTAATCCAGGGCCGCATCACGGAAGGCATCGGTCATTTCAGGGTAAACTCCCAACAAACCTGAACGGATTTTTATGGGCCTAGTTAGGCCCGGCGGGCCGTCGCTGTCCAGCCTGCGGCCAATGTCCGGGGCGGGAAGCAGCCCCGTGCAGGCCAGGTTTCATGACGATGGCTGGCCGAAGCGGTTGGTCATTGAGTTGGTGGCGGCGGCAGTATATCCTGGATGAATACTCAGACAACAAGCTTTGAAGGAAAAGTAAAAATGTCGGAATTGATCAACGTAAGACAACTGGACGAAAAATTGTTTCGAGTAATTATGGGTCTTATGGGATCGGATATGAATGTCCGTACGCTCGATTTTCAACCTCATCGCGGCCGCGGACTCTATGCAGAACGCAGCGAAAATGCCGATCAATGTACTGTTCGGCTACGCTGTGATCAGGCGATTGCCCCCTATGTTCTCGTCAATCACCATTGGGAGATCAATACAATCCTGTTCGCCCGCGATGTGATCATGAAATATCCTGCCTGTAATGTTGTGGATGTCGGCGGCAATATGGGGTTGTTTGCCCGACAGTTGCTGGGGTGGTGCAATGGCATCATGAAGTTGTTCGCCTACGAGCCTGATCCCGAAAATTTCGCGTGCCTGACCCATAATTTGGCCTGTTTCCCAGAACAGATCACCAAAATGGTCGGGTTGGCGGCGCAGGATGGCCAGTCCATTTTACACATTGATGCTCTGAATTGCGGCAACAGCAGCCTGATGCCCCATGATACAGAGCCAAACGACCGATACAAAACTATCAGCATCGAACTGAAAGATATCGTTCAGGAAAGCCGTCAATGGATCGCATCGGGCTCACCGGTGTTTTATAAATCTGACACACAGGGATATGACGAGTATCTGGTTTCATTATTGCCGGACGATGTTTGCGAAAAGATCATTGGCGGCTTTATCGAGGTCGAACAGTCCCAGAAACCCGATATCGATATGGCGCGGTTCCGCAGATTTCTGGATTATTTTCCCAACAAGGTTCGCCTGAACGCGGGCGGGAACCATGCGCCGGTCACAACGGACGACGTGATTGCCCTGACGGAACAAAGCGGCACGCAGGGCAGCAATATCGGCTTTTTCCGGTAAGCGGGTGCGTTCATCGCGTGCCGTTTGATCAGCCCCGCTTAAGCCTGCCTCCAGCCCCATGCCGTCGGCGTAAAAACACCTTGAGGCGACGCGATCATTGGACAGAAACACTGGAGGTTGGCATAGTCGATCAACGATTACCTGCGTTGATCAATGTGCCGGGATTTACTATGCAAAGCACCTTTCTTAAGCATTTTAATGAAATTTACGCACCATTGCTGGCTGAGCGTGCCGATGGTTTCCGAGTGATATTTGAGCGTCTGGAAGAGCGCCGGCTGAGCCGCGGCCCTGGTTACCGGCCGTGGATCATTGAAACCGGCAGCCTGCGGTCGATGGGCAACTGGGCCGGTGATGGGCAAAGCACCAGATTGTTTGACTCCTACGCGGCCCATACAGGTGGCTCTGTCATCACCATCGACATCAGTCCGGAAGCGCAGCAAGTGGTCGTCGCCAATTGCAGCGATCTTGTAACATCCATCGCTGAAGATTCCGTTGCAGCCCTGCATAAGATTGCCATGGGCGCCAACGGGCGGACCGTCGACCTGCTCTATCTGGACAGCTTTGACTTCGATCAGAACGACCCATTTCCCAGCGCGTTTCACCATGTGAAGGAGCTGCTGTCAGCCATACCGCTCTTGGATGACGGAACCATTATCAGTGTGGACGATAACTACATTATGACGAATGGCGTAAAAACGGGAAAAGGCATAATGGTTCAGCGTTGGTTTGCCGATATTGGTCAACCTCCCATCCATGATGGATATCAATATGTTTGGCAGTATAGTAAGAGAATTACATGATCCGTCCTATCCACAGGTGCGACCATCCTCGTCGTTCAGGCGCGCTGTGGAATAAAGTATAAATTCCACTTTCAGAATCAGGATGCATGATGTCCCTAGAAGATCCAGAGAAGATTCAGGCATTTTGGGATAGTTACCCCTATAGCATAATGTATCTGCGAGTGCTGTGCGGCCTCACTCATTTTGAATTCCAGCCAAGAGAGAACACCCCTCTCTTTGCGGCATCGGTATCGGGACCGAACAAGTACACGGTTCGCCTGCGTTGGGATACTGCCATCACACCGTTGACATTGGCCAATCATCAGTGGCAAGTCGAAGAACTGGTTTTCACCAACGGGGTTACCGAACGCTATCCATCCGTAACTCTGATCGATATCGGCGCGAATATGGGCTTGTTTTCCCGTCAGGTTTTGAGCCATTGCCGCAATGTGACCCAATCATATTCCTATGAACCGGAGCCTGAAAATTTCGCGTGCCTGGTTCATAATGTGAAGCCGTTTGCCGGCACGCATCTGGAAATGTCGGCAATTGGCGAAACCGCGGGTCGCGCGCAGTTCCATCTTGATTTGCGCAACTGTGGCAATAACAGCCTTGTCAGCAATGATCTTGGCGGTGCCTTTGATACAAGCACCGTGGAAGTGGCCGTCGTAGCGGCCGAAGCGGAATGCCAGCGCTGGATGTCGCACGGCCAGCCGATCTTCTATAAATCTGACACGCAAGGGTATGATGAGATGATCATCTGCCTTCTGCCCTTGTCATTCTGGGACAATGTCATCGGCGGCGTATTTGAGATCGCGCACATGGACAAGCCCGATTTTGATCGGGAAAAATTCATCGCCTTCCTCAATAAATACGAGAATAAAGTCAATCTGAGCAATCTGGACGTCAAGCTGACCACAAAAGATATCATGGATTATCTCGATTCTGAGGATGAGACGGATAAGATCCCAGGGGCCTCTCGCAATACCGATTTCGGTTTCTGGCGCTGAGGCGGCCAGAAACCGAAATTAGGGGCCGCTGAGAAACATCAACCGGCATTGGCCGCCGACCAGCGCGCCTCCTGGGTACGACCGCCATAGCCATAGGCATGGCCGTCGGACGGCATGGACCAGGATATAGCTATCAGCGTGGGTCGGCCCATGAGGCGGCGTTGGGCTTCCGGGACGGGGGGAGACGTCGGAATTGCGGCTGGGTATCAGCGACCACGCGCTGGGTCTGAGGGCGGGTCTGCTGTTCCAACGTTTGCGCGCCGCCCTGCTCCCCCGCTGCCGCCTGGATGTCCGCTTGGGCCTGTCGCAGAGCCTGCGCAACGGATTCAATGCCGGCCTTCAGCACGCCATCATCATCCGGCGGGAGGCCGGCGGCCAGGGGGGGAAGTGCTGGGCCTGGACAGCCTGAGCTGGCGCGGCGTGGCATCGGCGGTGATGCATGTCGAGCCGTTGCGCCTTGCCACGCTGGGGGAGCCGTGCGGGGTACGGGCGCAGGCCATCCGCGTCCTGGAACAGGCTGGCCTGGATTGGCGGGAAAGCCTGGTGGCTGGCAGTTGCGCCATGCTGGTCAAGGGGGTTCGCGCCGGCCTGGGCATCGCGCCCATGGGCGGACTGGCCGGCGGCGACCTGCCGGATATCGGTGCCGCCCTGGGGCTGCCGCCCCTGAAGCCGTCGGAGATCGTTCTGATGGGCCGACAGCAGGATGCAGGCATGGCGGCGGCGCTGCGCGTGCTGGCGGCCGGCGTGCGCGCGGCGTTACACCGTCCACGTTCATGATTGACCTTCGGCCAGCCATTAACGGCCCCTCATTCGCCAGCGCCCACGTCCGTGGGCTTGGGCTACCCGGCACGAGCCGCGGCGGCGGTCGCCGCCGTACAACGGTCACACATTTTGACCGTTGGTGTCGGGCACCCTGAAAGCACGAAGCCCCGGAACATTGCTGTTCCGGGGCTTTCGCGTAATCATGGTGCGGCCGAAAAGACTCGAACTTTCACGGGTTGCCCCACAGCGACCTCAACGCTGCGCGTCTACCAATTCCGCCACGGCCGCAAGCACATGTCAGAAACCAAACGGGGTCGCCGTCTGGTGGAGGGGTGGATAGCAAATCATGTACCCGGGTTCAAGCGGCATTTCGGTTCCCCAGGACCATCCTACAGATTTGACGAGCCGGTCACGCGTGCTAGCTTCTGCCCACGTTCCACGCCCCGATGGGAGATTGGTGACAATGAACCTTAAAAAGAAGCTGACCGCACTGCTGGCCGCAGCGACCATGCTGAGTTCGCTGCCGGCACTGGCCGACACGGTTGTCGGGCTGGCGGCCCCCCTGACCGGACCCAACGCGGTCTTTGGTGAACAGATGCGCCGCGGCGCCGAAATGGCCGTCGCCGACATCAATGCCAAGGGCGGCCTGTTGGGCGAGAAGCTGGTTCTGACCAATCTTGATGACGCGTCCAACCCAAGCCAGGGCGTGGCGATTGCCAACAAGCTGGCGACCCAGGGCGGCGTCGCGGCCTTCGGTAACTTCAATTCCGCCGTCTCGATTCCCTCTTCCAAGGTGTTTGCCGATGAAGGGATCGTGATGATCAGCCCGGCCTCCACCAACCCACAGCTGACCGAACAGGGGCTGACCACCGTTTTCCGCACCTGTGGCCGCGACGATCAGCAGGGCGACGTGGCCGCCGCCTGGCTGTTGAAGCACCACAAGGATGGCAAGGTGGCTGTCATCCATGACCAGACTACCTATGGCCGGGGTCTGGCCGAGGCGACCCGAAGCGCCCTGAACAAGGGCGGCAAGAAGGAGACGATGTTCGACGCCGTCAATGTCGGCGACCGCGACATGTCGGCCCTGGTCACCAAGATGAAGGATGCCGGCATCGGCGTCGTCTATTTCGGCGGCCTGCATACCGAAGCCGGCCTGCTGGTCCGGCAGATGGCTGATGCCGGCCTGAAGGCCGTGTTCATGTCCGGCGACGGCACCGTGAACCAGGAATTCTGGAACATCGCCGGCGCGTCGGCCGAGGGGGCCCTGGTCACGTTCGGCAACGAATATCGTGACAAGCCGGAAGCCGCCGACGTGGTAAAGCGGTTCCGCGCCGCCGGTTTCGAGCCGGAAGCCTATACGCTTTATACCTATGCCGCCGTGCAGGTTTGGGCCAGCGCCGCCGCCAAGGCCAAGTCGGTGGATGCCGACAAGGTGGCCGCCAGCATCCGCGACGGCGTCTACACGACAGTGATCGGCCCCCTGTCCTTTGATGCCAAGGGAGACCGCAAGGTCACGGACTATGTCGTCTATCGCTGGACATCGGGCAAGTACGCCCCGATTCCCGGCCAGTAAGCACGTAAAACAGCGCCCCCGGTCTGAACCAGGCCGGGGGCGTTTCGATTCTGGAACTATCGCTTTCGTCAATCAGCGTATCTTTGGTATAAGCTCTGGCGACGACTGGACGAATTGCGCGTGCCCCGTCATTGGCCTATCCCAAGTCATCAACGCCGTATCAATGCGCAGGCGCCGGTACGCGTGACCGATTCCCTCCTGATAAGGAACCGTGGTGACTGTCCCCTCCGCCGCCAACCCACCCTTGAAGGTCATGATCGTCGAGGATGACGCCCTGGTTGCCATGGGTGTGCAACTGACCCTCAGCGAGCTGGGACATGACGTCGTGGGAATCGCCGCATCGGAGATGGAGGCGCTGGCTCTGGCGCAGGTGGAGCGACCGCAATTGGCCCTGATGGATATCCGTCTGCGCGGCGCCAATGATGGCGTGCAGGTCGCACAGCGGCTGTGGCAGGAACTGCGCGTGCGCTGCATCTTCCTGTCCGCCTATGCTGACGAGCACACGATGGAACGCGTGGCCCAGACGCGGCCCCTGGGTTTTGTCCAGAAACCCTATTCTGCCCAGCAACTGAAAGTCGCTCTGGAACAGGCCCGCCCGCGGCTGGCGGACGAGGGCATGGTTCCTTAAGCCTCTGAAATTCCCTGCTGACGGCACGGCTTTGCCGCATTTCAGCAGGAGATTGAAGGTGCAGACAGCAGCGGCAGGAGTGATTGCCGGAAAAACGCGCAAAAAGTTCCGGATAAGGCCATCGACGCTGTTGTCATAATGAACTCAAGGCTTCAAGGTTGGAGCGTTGAAGCGTACCCGGTAACGGGGGGATGGGCCCTCGCAAACCGGCCACATAAAAGCAAAGGAGCGAACAAATGCGCGTGCTTCCCCTGGTTTTTGCCGGCCTGATGGTTGTTGGCCTGGCCGCCTGCGGCAAGAAGGAAGAGGCTGCCGCCCCGGCTCCGGCACCGGCCGCTGAGCAGCCGGCACCGGCCCCCGCCGCCGAGCCCGCCCCGGCGCCCGCGGAAGCGCCGGCCGCTGCTCCGGCTGAGGCTGCTCCGGCGGCTCCGGCCGATGGCGCTGCACCGGCGACCCCGCCGGAAGGCAACAAGTAATCCTTGGTGCTTTGATCGCGTAAGCGGTCGGAATGGGCCGGGCATCGTCGGGATGCCCGGTCCTTTTCATTTCTATGTTCCCTCAAACGCCGGGCGGCGGCATCCGCCACCTTGGCTCACGGCGCACGAGCGAACCGCCAAGGGTCAAACCCTCGACAGGTTGGTTTAGGGAAGAATCGGGGTTGCGTCAGGCCTTCTTTTCCCAGCCGCCGCGGTCATTCTGCTGCCAATAGGTCAGCTCGTCCCCCGCCGCCTTGGCCGCGCGCCAGCGGTCACGGGCGGCGGCCACGGCATCGGGATCGTTGCCGTCGAACAGGTCGCAGATCAGGGTGATGCCTGGCATGCCTGCCTGATCCACCCCATCGGTCAGAAACAGCACCGTAGCGTCATTGGGCGGTGCCTCCAGCGGGCCGTCGGCCATCGCATGGATCAGCACGGGCTGTAACGGCGCATGCCCATCCTTGGCCGTACCATGGGGTAGGAAACCGTCGGGCCGGTAGGTCCAGAGATGCTGGTTCAGCGCCTCCGCCCGTTCCGGGCTGCCCACCATCACCAGCACACGCCAGCCGCGTTCCAGCGATTTTTCCAGCAGGCCCGGCAGGGTCTGTTCCAGCGTCTTGCGCGTCAGGTGATAGAAACGCCGTTCCGTCATCGACAGGACCCCATTCCGGTTCAGGCCATTGCCATTTTCCTCAGTCGCCAGTGCTGCATCCGGTCAACCGAACGCAGCTTTAGCATGAAAGACGGAAGCGAAGTCAGAGGGGACGATCAGGGGACGGCCACCGACAGGGCATATTCAGGGACGATGCGCGCCGATTTCAGTATTGCCACCTGACCACCGGGCGGCTGTGCCGGCTTCCATTCCTGCTGGATATAGATGGGGGCGTCGGCGCGCAGCGGCATGATGGTCAGGGTCAGGGGCTGTGCGATGTCGGTCGCAAACCGTTTCAGCCCGATGCGCCAGGCGGGGCCGTTGAAATAATGGTCATCGATCATACGCACGCCGCTGAACAGCCGCCCGACATCGCCCTGGTAATCCAGTTCCAGCCAGGCATCGGCCACACCGGACAGCGCATCGGCAGGAACCGTAATTGACCAGGCGGCGGAGCGTCCATAGGCCTCTGGTGCGGGCTGCATCGCCGCCTTGGCGGGGCCGCCGATCCGGATGGCGGGGGCGGGCTGTGCTGCGCGCAACGGCTCCACCGTCACCTTCATCTCCGGCTTGGGCGTTACCGCCTGTTCATAGGTGGTGAACAGCCCGTCTGCCTTTCCGCCCCGGGCGAGCGCGGGCAGTGTGGCGTAGCGGAAGCGGGGATAGTCCCGGCTGCGCAGGTCAAAGCCGGTATCGGTGGGAAACAGGTCGGCATCGCTGATCACCACCATGTCCCGTCCGCTCCGCCGCAGCAGGGTCATGGATTCGGCCTGTGTCTCCGTCAGGATCAGCAGGCGTTTGCGCGTCCCGGCGGCGGTGAAGGTGACGGCTGCGCCCAGACCGGGCTTCAAACCTGTGATCAGGGTGGTGTCCGTGCGATTCGTGACCTTGGCACCCGCAGCGCTCACATCGGCGGCGCCCGCCAGGGCCAGTTCCACCGGCACGCCGGGTTCGGCCTGCAGGATGTGGGTTTCGATCCCGTCGACCAGAATGCGCGTGACCGGTTGCGCTGTGGCATAGGAAAGTCGGGCACCGCCCAGATCCATGTTCACGGGCCAGATGAAATGCGACCCGGCGGGGATGGTAACCGGCACTGCCGGGAAGCTGACGCGGCCACCGGGCAGAGTGATGCTGAAGCGCACATCCGTTACCGGCTGCATCCGGTATTGGCGGATATGGCTGTTGAAGAAGACGAAGGCAGCATCACTGGCGCTGCGCACCGACCAGCGGGGGGTGGAGAGATCATCCAGCGCCGTGGGCAGGATGGCGGGCGCATGCGGGACCATCGGCGCCAGCTGATCGCCATAGGCAGCGGTGAACAGGTGGAAGGGCCGCACCCGGCGCAGCACGGGGCGCATATCGCCATATTGGCCAATCGGTGCCTGGAAATCATAGCCGATGATAGGGGTGTCGTTGTGGCCATGGATGCCGGTATTTTCCTCCAGCGTGGTGCGCCCCACCGGGTTGCGGCCGCCATGGAACATGTAATAGCCGAACAGGTTCACACCCGACCCGATCTGAACGGGCAGCATGGCGGAGATATCGGCAGGGTCGATCACGGCCCGGCGGCGATACATGGCGGGCACCCCGCCGCCATATTCGGCACCCAGGAAGGGCGTGTGTGGGATGTCGGGATCGGCGTCGCCCCGGCGCGTGGCCACTGTCTGCGCCCCCAGATTGCCGCTGACCCGGCTGTCGAAACGGAAGGCATAGGTTTCCTTGGGCGGCAGGATTTCCGGACTGGCCTTCCATGGCTCGTCCGGGTAACCGCCGAAGACGGGCACCACTTCACCGCTTGGATAGACGGTCTGGTCCCAGCCGGTGACGGTATAGAGCGGGACATCGAACCCAGCGGTCAGCGCCAGACGTTTCAGGGACGCGATATGATCCCGCCCCTGCCCCGGTCCGGTCAGATTATACTCATTCTCCAGCTGTATGCCGACGACCGGTCCGCCCTCCTTCCACAGCAGGCCCGACAGCTGTGCGGCGATCTGGCGGTAGAAACGGTCGACGTAAGTGAGGTAGTGCGGGTCGTTGCCGCGCGTGGGCATGGTGTCCACCACCCAGTCGGGGATGCCGCCATAGCGCACCTCCGCATGCGACCAGGGGCCGATGCGGGCCACGAATTTCAGCCCATGTTTGGCACAGAGCTGTGCGAAGCGCCGCAGGTCGCGGTCGCCGGTCCAGGTGAAGGCGCCCTCCACCTCTTCATGGTGGTTCCAGATGATGTAGCTGGCGACAATGTCGATGCCGGCGGCCTTCATCTTGGCCAGTTGCTCATCCCAGCCATCGGCAGGAAATCGGGTGTAATGGAACTCCCCCATGGTCGGCATCCAGGGTTTGCCGTCCAGGGTCAGGTAGCGGTTATTGATGCCGATGGTGCTGCCCGTGGGGCTACTCCCCTGCCCCATCTTCAGGTAACCGGTTTCCAAAGGTGGAGCAGGCGCGGTGGCACCTACACTGAGTACGGTTTCCGCCAGCGTGGCGCCGGATGACAAAAGCACGGTGGCCAGACCCAAGCCAAGTAGACGGCCAGTTTCAACGCGCATGAGCCAAACCTCCCCAAACCCCATTTGGAGAGTATTATTATACGATAAATATGTCTTCCAAAAGCCTGTCAGCGCGGCGGAAACGGATCGAAATCCACTTCCTGTACCATCGCCCGCAGATCATCCAGGGTTCCGGTGCGGGTGGTCAGCATGACAATCCCGTCCGCGCCGGCGGGAATCTGGACCTGGTGAAGCGGAACCTGCGCCTCAGGATAGGTGATGACGATGGCGCGCTTGCCGTGCAGCACCTCAATCGCGCCGTTCGGCGGCAGGGTGGCGGGAACCTTGATGGAACCCATAATGGCCTTGAACAGAGTCGGGCTGCGTGCGGCACCCACGACGACCTCAACCTTGCCCTTGCGGTAGGAGGCCTCTGCCGTTGCCGCCGAATACATGGGCAAGGCACCGCCCGCCGTACGGACCTCGCTCTTCTTCCAGCCATCATGGCCGCCGGGAAGAACATCCACCATCTGGCTATTCGGCTTGATAACCGCCTCCTGGGCCGTCGCCAGAGTAGCGGGCAGCAAGGCCAGCGGGGAAACCAGCAGGGCAAGGGAGAGAGCAAGGGCCGAACGACGCATGAAACCTTCTCCGTCGGGAAGTTACTGTAGCAAAAGGGCCGGCCATTCCGCCGGCCCCTCAAGGTGCTTCAGATATCAGCCTTCGTAATGCGTGGCGACCAGCTTATCCAGCAGGCGCACGCCAAAGGCCGTGGCGCCCTTCGGCACCATGCCCTTGTCGGCCTTGGCCCAGGCGGTGCCGGCAATGTCCAGATGCGCCCACGGCACCTTGTTCACGAAGCGCTGCAGGAACTGCGCCCCGATGATGGAACCGGCGGTCATCGGGCGGCCAATGTTCTTCACGTCGGCCACATCGCTGTCGATATCCTTGTCATAGGCGGGCGACAGCGGAAGACGCCACAGCTTCTCACCCGTCTTCAGACCGGCCTCGGTCAGCTTGGCGGCCAGATCGTCGTCGTTGGAGAACAGGCCGGCATGTTCGTTGCCCAGGCTGACGATGATGGCGCCCGTCAGGGTGGCCAGATCGACCATGAACTTGGGCTTGAACTGATCCTGGCAGTACCAGAGCGCGTCGGCCAGCACCAGGCGGCCTTCGGCGTCGGTGTTCAGCACCTCAATCGTCTGGCCCGACATGGTGGTGACGATGTCGCCCGGACGCTGGGCATTGCCGTCGGGCATGTTTTCAGCCAGCGCCACGATGCCGACAGCGTTGACCTTGGCCTTGCGGCCGGCCAGCACGGCCATCAGGCCGATGACGGTGCCGGAACCGCCCATGTCCCACTTCATCTCGTCCATGTTGGCGGCGGGCTTGATGGAGATGCCGCCCGTGTCGAAGGTGATGCCCTTGCCGACAAAGGCCACCGGCGCCTCATCCTTCGCCCCGCCATTCCACGTCATGATGACCAGACGCGGCGGACGCACCGAACCCTGGCCCACGCCCAACAGCGCGCCCATGTTCAGCTTCTTCATCTTCTTCTCGTCCAGCACCTCGACCTCAAGGCCCAGCTTGGACAGCTCAACGCAGCGGTCGGCCAGTGTCTCCGGATAGATGACATTGGGTGGCTCTGACACGACATCGCGGGTCAGGAAGATGCCATCGGCAACCTTTTCCAGCTTCTCCCAGATCTTCTTGGCGGGTTTGGCGGCCTCGGTCTGCACCGTCAGCTTCTTCACCGACGGCTTCTTGTCGTCGGACAGCGTGGTACGG
>CALRNG020000019.1:0-14855 GCA_943369495.1 Rhizobium sp. Q54 | reverse complement strand
GGGGTGCGGTGGTTCCTGCGCAACGCTGTGCAACATCGTGCGTTGGGATGTTTCACAGGGCGTGGGGGCGGGGATCGCCGGGGTTGGACGCCGCCTTGCGGGGGGATGGGGTGGGGGTGAGGCGGCAGACATGGGGGCGGTGCCGGGATGGTTTATAGGATCATAAGCCTATCACGGATGGGGTGCGGCGGACAGAGTTGGGGCGGGCGGTGGCTTGACCCAACTGGCAGGAAGCCCACCATCCCTCATCGTCATCCCGGCGGAAGCCGGGACCCAGGGGCCAAGGGCACAGTAATCGACGCTCCCCTCGCGTCAGCGCTGTTTCAGCCCTTCCCAGGCGGTCAGTTCATCGTCGTGCATTGGTTCCAGAAAATCTGGGGTCGCACCCAGTTTGTCCTTCAGCAAGCCGATCTTGAAGGTGGGGGCTTTCGGGTCGCTGTTTGTCTTGCCGCTGCGCAGGCGCGGGGTGTTCTGATGCGTCGTGTTATCCATGATCCGCCCCACCCGTCCCTTGCCGCGAACGCGAATAGGGTGGCAGACGACGCGGGAGAGGGGAAGGGCATTTGCCGGTTTCTCACTGGCATGCGATACTGACCCTGTAAACAACCTGCGGGAATAACGGCGATGCGATCCGTACCGGTGCCGGACCATCTGGGGCGGTTTGTTGATGAACTGGTGGCGCGGGGTGATTACCCCGATGCCGGTGCCGTGATGCAGGCCGCCATCCAGGCCCTGCGTGACCGCGACGACGCGGTTGAGCAATGGCTGCGCGACGAGGTTGCCCCGACATTTGATGCCATGAAGGCCGACCCGGCGCGGGGGATCAAGGCGGCGGATATTGAATTGCTATTTGATGTTTGATTT
The DNA here is from genome assembly GCA_943369495.1 of Rhizobium sp. Q54. GTDB lineage: Bacteria > Pseudomonadota > Alphaproteobacteria > Azospirillales > Azospirillaceae > Niveispirillum. Next base: position 13,991 of record CALRNG020000019.1, on the reverse strand, counting down.
ATCAATATTGCTTAAAACAGAGTTCGATATTGTAATCATAAATGCGTAAATGACGCATTTCGCTTTAGATAATCTGCGGCCAATCTCAATGCTAGACTCTGAATTTAGTATGGATTCGCCATGAGCAATCTTGTGTCGTGTAATTAATATTGTATTTAGGAAATCTTCAGACAGTGTGCAATATTTTTTTGAAGGCAATGCCTTTGGAACTAAGTTCGTTTCTTTCAGATCATAGATATATGGAAAGCTGTTTGCGCCATTTTCTAATATTGTACGCAACTCCTCTGCAATAAGATTTATGCTTTCTTCCTTGTCTGTCTCGTATATTTTTTCAACAACAGACTCATGAATTTGTGAAAATATATCGTTTATTCCAAATGCCGCTGCAATTGAATTTAATATATTTGGAGACGGATTCTTGCCGTCTCTTAAAATTGAATTCAATGATATTGGAATTGTAACTAAATCAAGTTTCTCTATTAGTTTGCTTACTTGTTTCTCAATGATAGAACTATCTACGCCGTCATGCCATATAATTTTCCTGATATGACTTCTTTTTAGATCATTCGGCAAATCAGAAAACTTGAAATGTGAATTCAAATCGTCAATAAATGACTTTGCAAAATTTCTTACAATGCCTTCAACGTGACTTACAATCATAACGCTACAGGACCGGCAAATAGCATGATAATTTTCCTGGTCGTCATTCTCGAGAGAAGTCGCAAGTGAAATCAGTCTCCCAATTTCAGAGAAACGGACGTCAACTTCATGCAAAAAAGTCTTGAGCGCTGTTGACATAAGGCTTACTCGACAAAAATTGCCTGAACGGCATTGATTCTGTATCGAATCTTAGTGGTGTCATTTGTAGTACCAGATATAGATGCGTAGAAATCCTTACTGTGGAACAAATTCAGAACGCTATCTTTGGATTTTTTCCAATCAACCTTGCTATTATTGATTATGCTATTATACACATTCACACCGACAGCATCATATACAGAAGCATTAAATTTTGAAGTCCTTTCCAGTCTTCCATCTACTGGTTTGTATTTCGTGAATGCGCTATTGCCAAAGTGCCGTAGGCATACTTCTATAGTTTTCAAGAAATTATCTCGCATTTCATCAACCTTATCCTTAGGAAGCGTGGAAAACTCCTTCATGCTCAGTGTGAGGAATTGTTTAAAACCCTTTCTATATGTGAGGTGCCTATTGTTTGAAAGTGCGAATAGCCTCAGTACGAGCTCGGCATCTCCCATCGTTTTGACGTGTTTGTCCTCTTCCGGCCTTTTTGGGTTTATCCAAAGTAAAGTGCGGAAGTTTGGGTTTGAAGCTAAATCCTTTATAGTTTGATTGAAATACCCACCAAATATCGCATTTCTCAGCTCCTGAGGTTCTAGTACGATTGATCCGGTATTAAGACGCTCAAATATATCAAATTTAACCTGTGAATCGACGGTTGAGTCAATACGCAAACATTTTACCGTTCTGTCTTCAAGGCGCCTTACTAGAAACTGAGGTAGTTCGGAGTGCTTTAGCCCAATTAATTCGGGCAACATCTCTAGGCCGGTGAGAGCTAAGTCGTCTGTCATGAATCGATAAATGCTTGTAAGTCGTTGCTGTCCATCAATCACCGTGTACCGCACCTGATCTTTGTCGTCGGCGTTAAAGTCAACATCGACGTCAACGTCCTGGGAAATGTAAATAATTGGTATTGGTATGTTCAGTATTAGACTTTCTATCAGTCTGGATGCCATTTGGTCCGTCCAGCGATGGTTTCTTTGATATTCTGGGTTGAGCTTAATTTTATTATTTTTTATTCTATTTACCAAAGTATATAAATCGTATTCAATATTTTGCGTCTTAACGGTTCTTTCCTTTGCTTTTTCCTGAAGTGACTTTTGTTTTACGTCTGTGGTTTCCATCTTCAGGCCTTTTCTAACTCGAGTTTTTAGTAATACGGACATAGCTTTTTTGTTACAAAACTTGTCCGCACAGTAGCTGAAACTTTTATTGAGGTCCACACTGTATAGAAACCTGCGGACACGTGTGAGGATCAGATAAAATAGCCCTCGTCAATGCCGTAAAGCAGTTCCTCCACTGCCCGCGCGCCGGGTTCGGTACCCAGCAGGTCCATGGGGGCTTCGTTCCCCAGGCTGTGTTTGGGTGCGGTCAACCAGGACAGGGCGCGCTCGCGGTCCCCCATGACGGTTTCGGCCAGGGCCAGGATGCGGGTGGTGGTGTCCGGCGGCGGGGCCTGAAGCAAGGGGTCGGTCATGGCTTGGCCTTCCGCAGGTTGTGCCAGTCACTATGGCATCTTGCGGTGGGGTGGGCAAGGTTCGGGGCGGATGGGTGGGCGGGAGTCATATCGGCGCTGACCGCGCCTTATGCTGGGTCCCGGCTTTCGCCGGGATGACGGTTGGGGGTGGGATGAAGGCTGGTGCGGGATGACGATGGGGTAGGGGTAACGGTGGGGGGTGGGGCTGGTACTGTCATTGGCGTAGATTTCCGCCATCATGGCCCCCTGGTTCCGGCGTGACTGGCGGAAACGGTGGCTGCTCTCCCGCCCTTGTTGCCCCAAGGGGGCTTGCTGGACAGGGTTTTGTCTGGACCTTATGATCCTCACAGTTTCGATGGGTTGAGGTGCGGCATGAGCGGGACTCTCTATGAGACGGATTTCTATGCCTGGGCCAATGAACAGGCGGCCCTGCTACGGGCGGGTAAGCTGTCGGCAGCGGACATCGAGAATATTGCCGAGGAAATCGAGAGCATGGGCAGGACCGAGAAGCGTGAGCTGATCAGGCTTCTGACGGTTCTGTTGCTGCATCTGCTGAAATGGCAGTTTCAACCGGTGCGGCGGGGCAATTCCTGGCGGACCACGCTTCGCGTCCAGCGGCTGGACCTGACCCGCCACCTTAAGGACAATCCCAGCCTCAAATCGCAGATACCGGGGGCGTTGTCGGATGCCTACACCACCGCCGTGATCCAAGCAGCCGATCAAACCGGTCTGGCGGAAGCGACGTTTCCGGCGGAATGCCCGTGGTCGTTTGATCAGATCATGGATGCGGGGTTCTGGCCGGATGGGCACTGATCGGGTGCGGGTCCGGCGGTGGGGGCGTGCTGAGTCATATCGGCGCTGATCGCGCCTTACGCTGGGTCCCGGCTTTCGCCGGGATGACGTTGGGGGTGGGGTGATGGTGTGCTGAGCCTGTGGGGGGCGGCATTACGCCGCCGTCACCGCCGCCCGGTCCGCTGCGTCGGGATCGTAGTTCAGGTTGGGGGCCAGCCAGCGTTCCATGTCGGGCAGGGTCATGCCCTTGCGGGTGGCGTAGTCGGCGACCTGGTCGCGTTCGATTTTGGCGACGCCGAAATATTTGGCGTCGGGGTGGGCGAAGTACCAGCCGCTGACCGCCGCCGTCGGCAGCATGGCGAAGCTTTCGGTCAGCGTGATGCCCGCGATGTTGGTGGCGTCCAGCAGGCGGAACAGGGTGGATTTTTCCGTGTGGTCGGGGCAGGCGGGGTAGCCGGGGGCGGGGCGGATGCCGCGATATTCCTCGGCGATCAACTGCTCATTGGTCAGGGTCTCACCCGCCGCGTAGCCCCAGAGTTCGGTGCGCACGCGTTCATGCAGGCGTTCGGCAAAGGCCTCTGCCAGACGGTCGCCCAGGGCCTTTAGCAGGATGGCGCTGTAATCATCGTGCGCGGCCTCGAATGCCTTGGCGCGTTCGTCCAGGCCGATGCCGGCGGTGCAGGCGAAACCGCCGATCCAGTCGGCCACGCCGCTGGATTTGGGTGCGATGTAATCGGCCAGTGAGAGGTTTGCCCGCTCCCGGCCCGGATCGCGGGCCATCTGCTGACGCAGCATGTGCAGGCGGTCCAGCACGGTTTTGCGGGAATTGTCGGTGTACAGCTCGATATCGTCGCCGATGCTGTTGGCGGGCCAGAGTGCCACCACGGCGTTGGCGCGCAGCCATTTCTCGCCCACGATGCGTTGCAGCATGGACTGGGCATCGGCCCAGAGCGAGCGGGCGCTTTCGCCGACCTTCGCATCCTCCAGGATGGCGGGGAAATTGCCGTGCAGTTCCCAGGCCTGGAAGAAGGGCTTCCAGTCGATGCGGGCGACCAGTTCGGCCAGATCGTAATCGTCAAACACCGTCACGCCGGGCTTCAGCGGCTGCGGCGCGCTGTAACCGGCCCAGTCCAGTTTCAGGGCATTTGCTTGGGCCTGGGTGAAGGGCAGGCGGCTGCGGGTCAGCTGGCTGGCGGCGTGCGCCTCGCGCATCTGGGCGTAATCGGCCTTGGTCTTGGCGGTATAGGCGGGGCCGTTGGTGGGGTTCAGCAGGCTTTGCGCCACGCCGACGGCGCGGCTGGCATCCAGCACATGCACCACGGGGCCGTCATAATGGGGGTCGATCTTGACGGCGGTATGGACCTTGGACGTGGTGGCCCCGCCGATCAGCAGGGGCATCTTCATGCCGGTGCGCTGCATCTCGCGCGCCACATAGACCATCTCGTCCAGCGACGGGGTGATCAGGCCGGACAGGCCGATGACATTGCACTTATGGGCCTTGGCCTCGTCCAGGATGCGGGCGCAGGGGACCATGACGCCCAGATCCACCACCTCAAAATTATTGCACTGAAGCACCACGCCCACGATGTTCTTGCCGATATCATGGACGTCGCCCTTGACGGTGGCCATCAGGACGCGGCCCGCCGGTTCGGACTTGGCCCCGTCCTTCTCCGCCTCGATATAGGGCAGCAGCCAGGCCACGGCCTTTTTCATGACGCGGGCGGATTTCACCACCTGCGGCAGGAACATCTTGCCGGCACCGAACAGGTCGCCGACCACATTCATGCCATCCATCAGGGGGCCTTCGATGACATGCAGGGGCCGGTCGGCGGTCAGCCGCGCCTCCTCCACATCGGTATCGATATATTCATCGATGCCGTGGACCAGGGCGTGGGCCAGACGCTCCCTGACGGGCAGGCTGCGCCAGGACAGGTCCGCGGCCTTCTTCTTCTCGCCGCCCTTGTACTTGTCGGCGACTTCCAGCAGGCGGTCGGTGGCGTCGTCGCGGCGGTTGAGGATCACATCCTCCACCCGCTCCCGCAACTCCGCCGGGATGTCGTCATAGACGGGCAGTTCGCCGGCATTGACGATGCCCATATCCATGCCCGCCGGGATGGCGTGGTAGAGGAAAACGCTGTGCATGGCGGCGCGGACGGTGTTGTTGCCGCGGAAGCTAAACGAGACGTTGGACAGGCCGCCGGAGATGTGGGCGCCGGGGCATTCGCGGCGGATGTCGCGCGTCGCCTCGATAAAGTCCACCGCGTAGTTGTTATGCTCCTCGATACCGGTGGCGACGGCGAAGATGTTGGGGTCGAAAATGATGTCTTCGGGCGGGAACCCAACCTTGTTCACCAGCACATCGTAGGAGCGCTTGCAGATTTCCAGCTTGCGCGCACGGGTGTCGGCCTGGCCCTTCTCGTCAAAGGCCATGACGACGACGGCGGCGCCATAGCGGCGGATTTTCTTGGCCTGGGCGACGAACAGCTCCTCGCCTTCCTTCAGGGAGATGGAATTGACGATGGGCTTGCCCTGGACATTCTTCAGGCCCGCCTCGATCACGCTCCATTTGGAGCTGTCGATCATCACCGGTACCCGCGCGATGTCCGGCTCTGAGCCGATCAGGCGCAGGAAACGGACCATCGCCGCCTCGCTGTCCAGCATCGCCTCGTCCATGTTGACGTCGATGACCTGCGCACCGTTGGTTACCTGCTCGCGCGCGACATCCAGCGCTGCCTCATAGTTCCCGTCCAGCACCAGCTTCTTGAACTTGGCCGAGCCGGTGACGTTCGTGCGCTCGCCGATATTGATGAAGCTGGCGGTGCGGGGGGCGGTGGTCATGATCGGTCTCGGGGGCTTTGGCGGGGGAGGGCGGTTGTGTTAGTCTATTCGAAGAAAAGGTCGGAGGTTGCTATGGATACGCGGCTGGTGATCGAAATTGATGATGTGGACCGTGACTGGCTCCGCACACAGGCTGAACAGAACGGTCAGACAATCGAACAAACGGCAAGGCAATTGCTCCGCCGTCAACGCATGTCCGACGCGCCGGTTGAGGATGGCTTAGGAACCCGTATCTCGAACCTGTTCGCCGGAACCGGTTTCGGATTGACGGAAGAGATTCCCGAGCTGCGGGGCGAGAAAATACGTATGGTGGAGTTTGATCATTGATCATCCTGGACACCAACGTCTTTTCAGCCTTGATGCAGGAAGAACGCCGCCGCGACATTGTTCGGTGGCTGAATCGCACAGATATAGGACAACTGTTCACCACGTCCATTACAGTCATGGAAGTACGCAACGGTATCGAAATATTGGCTTCCGGCAAGAAGCAACAGTATCTTGATGCGAAATTCCATGAAGTGCTTCGTGACCATCTGAACAGCCGCGTCCTCGCCTTCGACCGTGCAGCAGCTGAGAGGACAGCATCCATCCTCGCACTCGCACGGTCAGCAGGCAAATCGATCGAATTGCGTGATGCCCAGATCGCCGGTGTAGTCACGTCGCAGGAAGCCATTCTGGCGACGCGAAATACCCGACATTTCCAGGACCATCTGCTGTTCTGGCAGTTGGTCGATCCCTGGGATGAGGCGGCGAACACCTGACCCGTCCCCGCCTTAAAAGGCCGGCATGGTGAAGGGCTCTAAGCCCGACAGTCGCATGGAGCGGTCAGGATTGGCCGGTTCGCGGGGCGGCAGGCCCTTTACGGATTGGGCGATGGCGCGGATATGGTCGGGCGTGGAGCCGCAGCAGCCGCCGACGATGTTCACCAGCCCATCCTTGGCCCAGCCCTGAAGGTCGGATGCCATATGCTCGGGCGCCTCGTCATACTGGCCGAATTCGTTGGGCAGGCCGGCATTGGGGTAGGCCGAGACAAAGACGTCGGCGATGCGCGACAGTTCCTGGATATAGGGGCGCATCAGATCGGCACCCAGCGCGCAGTTCAGGCCGATGGAGAACGGCTTCACATGGCGCAGGCTGTTCCAGAAAGCCTCCGTCGTCTGGCCCGACAGGGTGCGGCCGGAACGGTCGGTGATGGTGCCGGAGATCAGGACGGGCAGGTCCAGGCCCTTTTCCTCCAGCACTTCCTCAATCGCGAACAGGGCGGCCTTGGCGTTCAGCGTGTCGAAGATGGTTTCGACCATCAGCACATCGGCCCCGCCATCGATCAGGCCCGCCGTCTGTTCCTTGTAGGCCAGACGCAGCTCATCAAAATCGACATTGCGGAAGCCGGGGTCGGTGACCACGGGGCTGATGCTGGCGGTGCGGTTGGTGGGGCCCAGGGCGCCAGCGACATAGCGCGGCTGGGTCGGGTCGGCGGCCTCTGCCGCGTCGGCGGCCTGCCGGGCCAGCTTGGCGCCTTCAAAGTTCAGCTCGTAAGCCAGCTTTTCCATGCCGTAATCGGCGAGGCTGATGCTGGTGGAATTGAAGGTGTTGGTTTCGATGATGTCGGCGCCAGCATCCAGATACTGGGCATGGATGTCATAGATGATCTGGGCTTGAGTGACCGACAGAAGGTCGTTATTGCCCTTCACATCATGGCCCCAGTCCGCGAAGCGAGTGCCGCGATAATCTTCTTCTTGCAGATTATGCCGCTGGATCATGGTGCCCATGGCGCCGTCGATCACCAGGATACGCTGGCGAGCGATATCGCGCAGCCGGGACAGCCGTTCAGCCCTGGTCATCAAACCCTCCATCATCCAACCGGCGGGCGCACCGGGGCGCCCCTGTCACCGGTTTTACCGCTGGGGCGTCACGCATGCAAACATAAAGATATCTTTATGTGATGATGGCTGACATGCCGGTAGCGCCCATGCGGGGGGTGGAGGGGGAAGCGGCGGTTTCAGCCTCCGTCCGGGGTGTGGCGGGCAGGCGGACATGCACGCTGGTGCCGCCATCGGGCCGGTCGATCACCGACACGGTGCCGCCCAGGGGGCCAGCCACCAGCGTATAGACCATGTGCAGGCCCAGACCCGTGCGTCCGTCGGCCCGGCCCGTGGTGGTGAAAGGCTCAAACAGGCGGGGACGGATATCGGGATTGATGCCGACGCCGTCATCTTCCACCAGCAGATCGACGGCACCGTCGGGCGTCAGGCTGGCCACCACGCGCACCGTGCCAGCGCACTTGTCAGGGAAGGCATGATCCATACAGTTGGACAGAAGCTGGCCCAACACCTGGGTCAGTGCGCCGCCATTGGTTTCCAGCACCAACCCCGGTTTGCTTTCCAGCACGAAACGCACATGCGGCGCGTCGGTCCGCACCTCCATCGCGGGGCGCAGTTCCATCAGCAGGTCGTGCAGGTCCAGGCGGCGGCGGGTTTCGTCAGAACGCTCTGTGGCGATCTGCTTGAAGCTTTGCACCACGGCGGCGGTGCGTTCCACAGTGGTGGTCAGCAGGTTCGCGGCCTCCTTCACCTCCAGCAGGAAGTCGGAGAGCTGGCGGCGTGTCATGGTGCCAGCGGCCATGGCTTCCTCCGCCGCTTCTACCTGCTGCGCCAGATGGGTGGCGGTGGTCAGCGCGGTGCCGACGGGCGTGTTCACCTCATGCGCGACGCCGGCGACAAGGCGGCCCAGGCTGGCCAGTTTCTCCGACTGTACCAGCCGGTCCTGCGCCAGTTGCAGCCGGTCGACGGTTTCCGACAGGTGCTTCGTCCGGTCGGCCACCTGATCCTCCAGCGCGCCATTGAGGGCGGCCAGACGGGCGTTGGACTGTTTGGCCTGATCCAGCATGTGACGCAGCCGGTCGATCAGCAAGGCGGCCTGCAGGAACAGCATGAAACAGTACCCGGCCTCCATGATGCCGGTGAAGCCGACGCGGTGGACCAGGGCCAGGTTGGACACGCCCAGCACGGTCCAGGCGATGGCCATGGGCAGGGCCAGTGGCTGGCGCTGCCGCGCGGCGATACCGGTGGCGGCGACCAATGTCATCATGGCCAGGATCAGGCCGATGGTGGCTGTCCAGGTCAAAAGCCAGGGGAATTGCAGGGTCCACAGGCTGGCGATCGGTACCGCCAGGATGAACAGGAAGGACGGCAAGGCCAGACCCTTGCGCAGGGATCCTGGGAACAGCAGGGCGGCACTGGCCAGACAGGATACCCAGACGACCGGAAACATCACATTATTGAGAAAACCCAGCAACTGCCCCGGCAGGGAATACAGAACCTCACTGCCCAGCGGCGTGTTGGAGGTCAGCTGCACCAGGGCGATGGCCACCGACATGACGGCGAAAACCAAACATTCCCGGTCACGTGGTCGCAGCACATAGAGGATCAGGTACAGAAGGCCGATGGACAGGCAGACCGACAGGAAAGCGGTGCGGAAAGCCAGTTCCTGCTGCCAGTCGCCATACATGCTGTCGGCATCACCCAGCAGCAGGGCGCGCGGAATGCCGCCATAGCCGCCAAACGCCGCCACCTGCACCGTGATATCCAGCACCCCGTCGATGGGACCGACGGCGGAGATCGCCTTTTGTCCGGCACTGTCGGTACTGTCGGCATCGGGCCCGACATTGCCGGCATAGATGGCGCGTTCGCCATTGACCAGGACGTTCCAGGCCACGAACCGCTGATTATGGCGCATGGCCAGCGGCGGTGCATCCTTGGGCAGCAGTACACGCAATTGATAGGTGCCGATGCCTTCGGCGCTCAGCGGCACGCCATTCACACTCTGGCTTGTCCAGCGGCCGGGAACTTCCAGCAGGGTTGGCGGCGGGGCCGCACCCGCCGTGATCTCCACCGGGGACACCAGCCGGTCGCGCCAGAACTGCCAGTCGCCCTCCAGGAAAATCTGGCCGTCCTTTCGGAAGTCCCAGCCGCGCAGGTCCAGCACGCCTTCCACGGCCAGCGGACGCTGCGTCAGGGCGGCGGACAGGCCGACCCACAGGGATGAAAGGATCAATGTCGCGACAAGAGGCGCCCAGAACCAGCGCATCATACCGGAATGGCCCAAATAACGCCGCACGGCCATATTTCCGCACTATCCCGCAAAAGAAGTTTCCTGGGACTGACTTTGCGACAGACGCGGCTGCGTTGCAATCGCGCGAACGCCATGCCCACCCCTTATTTGCGGAAAGGCGATCATTTTAAGGGCCAATGGTTGCGCGGACAGGGGGCGATCCTTATTTTCATGACATGAATGACCTTGCTGCTCCCTTTGTTACAAATATTGCCAGCCTGAAGCATGTGGTTGGACTGCTGGCTGCGCTGGTCATCGGCACTGGCGGCGCCATGGCCGCGTGCACTGACGCCGCCGCCGACAATGTCAATTGGCGCCGTTGCTACATGGATGGGCGCGATCTGACGCGCGTGTCACTGGCCCATTCCATGCTGCGCGAGACGACGTTCCAGCGCAGCGACCTGTCGGGCGCCACGCTGACCGGTGCCGATGCCTATCGCGCCAAGTTCCTGTCGGCCCGAATGGAGAAAGCGCTGCTGGATGGTGCGCGGCTGATTGAGGCGGACCTGACCCGCGCCGACCTGACCGGGGCCAGCCTGAAGGATGCCGATCTGCGCAATGCCAAGCTGGTGGGCGCCATCATGAAGGGCGCCGACCTGACGGGTGCCAAGCTGGACGGGGCCGACCTGCGCAACGCCGATCTGGCCGGCGCCCGCTGGGCCGATGGCCGGCTCTGTGGCGAAGGGTCCGTGGGCCAGTGCCATTGATCAGCGATCCCTTGTACCTCAAAGCAGCAATGCGTGAACTATATTACCGCTAACTTTGACAAAAGGGCCGGCTTCGGCAATCTTCCCTGCGCTTCTGGATAGCACGGGATTGTATTGATGTTTTCCGTTGGCTTTCGTGCAGGATTTATTACTGTCTCAAGACAGAATGATGTCGTCACCCTGCTTGTCACGGGAGAGGTGGTGCCGGCGGATGTCGACCTGGCGGTTGAAATCGGGCATGAGCTGGGGCTGTACCGGGGCTGCCGTTCCGTTCTGATTGATCTGCGCTGCTTTGTCGGTGTCATCGACTGGGCTGTCGTCCGCCGCATGGGACGGCATGCCCCCTGGGTGCATGGGTCGGGCACGAAACTGGCTTATCTGTTGCGCGAAGAGGGTTTAGCCCTGATGGCCGTGACCGCCTGCCATTATCCCCATGCCCGTCACCGCGCCTTTCGCGATGAGGTATCGGCCCGTGTCTGGCTGCGCGAAGACGCGCCATTGCCACAGAATCTGGCGGCGTAGCAACAGACCCGCCGGAAATCCGAAGCGAATTTCAGGAGTGATCGTATAAATTATCTACATCCCCATTGACGATATGGGTGGTGAAAGCCATAGTGCGCGCCGCTTTCCTGGTTAGGCGGATTGCCCTGGCATGTTCTCCGTAGGTCACCGATCAGGCCATATCTCCATCGCGTTGAGCGAGGGGTTTCTCTGTTTCCTTCTGGCAGGCGACGTGCCGCCGGCGGATATTGAGATGGCTATGGAACTGGCAGTGGAGGATGGGCTGCTACGGCCAGACAACCGTGTCCTGGTGGATATCCGCCGGTTCACGGGGTCCGTCGATTGGGGCATGATCCGCGACCTGCGTCAGCATGCGCCCTGGACCCTGACGAACCAGCAGAGCGTGCGCTGCGCCTATCTTCTGCCGGACAATTACCCGCGCTTTCTGGTCATCCTGGCCAGTTTCTATCCGGGTGCCAAGCATCGCGCCTTCAAGGATGAGGCCTCGGCCCTGCGCTGGCTGGTGCAGGCACCGGCCAGTGCCTGTGCCTAGAGCGTGTTTTCGCTGACCGAAAACACGCTCTAGGCTTGTTCGTTTTCCTCAATCGCCGGCGCTGCATGCGCAGCTTGGCTTTCGCGGCATGTGCCGCGCGGCGGCAGTCGCCGCCGGAGCTGTTTCCGGTCAACCGGAAACAGCTCTATCGACCGGCGGGCATGGCGCCCCTGCCGCCGATGAGGCTGGCGGGCGGCGCGGCTGACCGGTAAAAGGCTGGACAGATTGTTGAAATCCCGTCCGGAACCGAAGCCATGGCCCTGATCACCCCCCGTACCCCCGCCGGCACCATGGAACTGCTGCCGCGCCGGCAGATCACCTTCCAGCGCATGCTGGACACCATCCGCCGCAATTACGAACGGTTCGGCTTCATCCCCCTGGAGACGCCGGTGTTCGAGGTGGCGGATGTGCTTCTGTCCAAGTCGGGCGGGGAGACGGAAAAGCAGGTCTATTTCGTGCAGTCGACGGGGGCCATCGAACAGGGCCACAAGCCCGATCTGGCCATGCGCTTCGACCTGACGGTGCCCACCGCCCGCTATGTGGCGCAGTATGAACGCGAACTGGCCTTTCCCTTCCGCCGCTATCAGATGCAGCGCGTCTATCGTGGCGAGCGGGCGCAGAAGGGCCGGTATCGGGAATTCTATCAGTGCGATATCGACGTGATCGGCAAGGACAGTTTGCCCGTCGCCTATGACGCCGAAATGCCGGCGGTGATCTATGCCGTGTTCACGGAATTGAATGTCGGGCCGTTCCAGATCAACTTCAATAACCGCAAGATCCTGCTGGGCATGTTCGAGGCGCTGGGCGTCACCGACCCCGGCATCCGCATCCTGGTGCTGCGGCAGGTGGATAAGCTGGACAAGCTGTCGCGCGAGGATGTGCTGACCCTGCTGACGGCAGACGGGATCGGCCTTTCCCCTGAACAGGCGGCCAGCGTGCTGGATATGATCGGGTTCAGCGGGGCGTCGGCGGATACGCTGGCGCATCTGGACCGGCTGGGTCTGGACAATGAACTGTTCAAGGAAGGCGTGGAAGAACTGCGCCAGGTGGTGGCGGCCCTGACCGCCTTCGGCGTGCCGGAGACGCATTGGCGCGTCAATCTGGCCATCGCCCGCGGCCTCGATTACTACACCGGCACCGTCTATGAGACATTCCTGACCGATCACCGGTCGCTGGGTTCCGTCTGCTCCGGCGGGCGGTATGAGAATCTGGCTGGGCTTTACACAAAGTCCAAGCTGCCGGGCGTGGGCATTTCCATCGGCCTGACGCGCCTGTTCTATGCCTTGGAACAGGCCGGCATCGTTCAGGATGGCGATAGCTGCGTGCAGGTGCTGGTGACGCAGTTCGACCCCAGCCTGCTGACCGATTACCTGTCCATCGGGGCGGCCCTGCGCGCCGGTGGCGTGAATACGGAGATTTACCTGTCGCCCGACAAGCCGGCCAAGCAGTTCAAATATGCCGACAAGGCCGGCATCCGCCACGCCGTCATCATGGGCGGCGATGAAAAGGCCAAGGGCGAGGTCCTGGTGAAGGACATGGTCTCCGGCACGCAGGCCGCTGTGAAGGTCGAGGACCTGGTGGGCTGGTTTAAGGGGGTTTTGGGGTAAGCAGGGCGATCTCTTTTCATCGCCCGCCCCTCCCTCGTCATCCCGGCGATAAGCCGGGACCCAGGAGCCAAGCGCCCAACCTATCGGCAACGTTGGTCGGTGCAGTGGCAAGGTCTGATCTTGTTGCCCCTGGGTCCCGGCTTATCGCCGGGATGACGAAAGGGGATAGTGTCGTGCGATCGGGGTAATGGTCATTATCGCTACCCCTCATCGCCAATCTCGCCACTTCGTCGTCACAATTCGCATTTCTCCGTCCGCGTCCCCACGGATTTCCGCCCTTTTCCGGCTTGGCACGGGCATTGCTCTAATGAGGTCAGAACCCACCGATCCCATCGGAGCCTGACCATCATGTCGCTGAAAGCCGCCCTGTTCGCCACCGCCCTGACCCTGACCGCGCTGCCGGCGCTGGCGTTCGGGCCGCAGGATTATGCTGCCCGTGAGGTCACGCTGGACGATATTGTCGGCCAGGTGCAGGTGAAGGTCGATAGTGGTGCGTCCAAGGTGACCGCCGCCATCACCGGCCCCGACCGCTGGGTGCAACTGGTCGAGGTGACGATGCAGGGTGACGATCTGGTCATCCATCAGAAGGACAGCCCGCGTGAGCGCCG
>CALRNG020000018.1:0-15229 GCA_943369495.1 Rhizobium sp. Q54 | reverse complement strand
GACCAGAACGGCCATGCCGATGTCCTGGTGCGCCATTTCGCGGCCACGGAAGCGCATGGTGACCTTGACCTTGTCACCTTCTTCCAGGAAGCGGCGCATGGCCTTCATCTTGATCTCGTAATCATGCTCGTCGATGTTCGGACGCAGCTTGATTTCCTTGACCTCGATGATCTTCTGCTTCTTGCGGGCCTCGTTGGCCTTCTTCTGCGCCTCGTACTTGTACTTGCCATAGTCGAGGATTTTGCAGACAGGCGGGTCAGCGTTGGGGCTGACCTCGACCAAGTCGAGGCCGGCGTCCTCGGCGGCAATCAGGGCATCGCGCAGGCTGACGACGCCAACCATCTCACCCTCGGCGTCAACCAGACGCACGGAGCGGACATTGATTTCGCGGTTGATGCGGGGACCGTCGCGTTGGGGTTCGCGGTCTTGGGAGGTAGGCCTGGCTATGGAAACTTCTCCTGTCTTCCTGGGATCGCCGCCCGGCGGCAGCTTGGGCGCGCGGGCGGGCGACGATCCGTTATCATACGGGGTTGGGGTCGATCTTAGAACGCTGAATCGGTGGAGGACGCATCCGCAGGCGGACGCGCCTCTTCCGACAGATTAGCAATGGCGGCGTCAAGGGCAAGGATTTCCTGCGCATTGGAGCCAAGACGACGCACAGCGACGGTTCCCTGCTCCGCCTCACGCGCGCCGACGACCAGCATGACCGGCACCTTCTGGAGCGAATGTTCGCGGACCTTCAGGTTGATCTTCTCGTTCCGGACGTCCAGTTCGACCCGCAGGCCGGCCCGGCGCAGCTTCGCCGCCACCTGTTCGGCGTATGCGTCCGCATCCGAAATGATGGTTGCCACGGTTACCTGGGTCGGCGCCAGCCAGAGTGGGAACTTGCCGGCATAATGTTCGATCATCATGCCGATAAACCGTTCCAGGCTGCCCAGGATGGCCCGGTGCAGCATGACGGGCCGATGCTTAGCGCCATCCTGGCCGATATAGCTGGCGTCGAGCCGTTCTGGCAGCTGGAAATCCAGCTGCAGGGTGCCGCATTGCCAGGACCGGCCAATGGCGTCGGTCAGGTGGAATTCGACCTTGGGGCCATAGAACGCGCCCTCGCCAGGCAGTTCCTCGAATTCCAGACCATTGGCGCGCAGCGCCACGCGCAGGCTTTCTTCCGCCTTGTCCCAGGTGGCATCATCGCCCAGACGGTTGTCGGGGCGCAGCGCCAGCTTCACGGCGATCTTGTCAAAGCCCAGGTCCTTATAGACGCCCAGCTGCAAAGCGAAATATTCCTTCGCCTCGCTGCCGACCTGATCCTCAGTGCAGAAAATATGCGCGTCATCCTGGGTGAAGTTGCGCACACGCAGAATGCCGTGCAGGGCGCCCGAGGGCTCATTGCGGTGACAATTGCCGAATTCGGCCATGCGCAGCGGCAGGTCGCGGTAGCTCTTCAAGCCCTGGCGGAAAATCTGCACATGGGCGGGGCAGTTCATGGGCTTTACGCCCAAATACTTTTCCACCCCGTCCTCAGTCACGGACTCGCGGACCTTGAACATATTGTCGCCATACAGGTCCCAGTGGCCCGAAGCCTTAAACAGGCTCGAATCATAGAGCTGCGGCGTGCGCACCTCGACATAGCCGGCGGTGACCAGCTTGGCGCGGATATAGTTCTCCAACGACCGGTACAATGCCCAGCCCTTGGGGTGCCAGAAGACGGACCCTGTCGCCTCTTCCTGCACATGGAACAGGTCCATCTCGCGGCCCAGCTTGCGATGGTCGCGCTTTTCGGCCTCTTCGATCTGGTGCAGATGGTCGGCCAGTTCCTTTTCGGTGCGCCAGGCCGTGCCATAGATACGCTGAAGCATGGCGTTCTTGGCATCACCACGCCAATAGGCACCGGCCACCTTCATCAGCTTGAAGGCATGGCCGACCCGGCCTGTGGTGGGCAAATGTGGACCACGGCACAGATCGTACCACTTGCCCTGGCGATAGATGGTGATCGTCTCGGACGCGGGCAGATCCTCAATGATCTGGGCCTTGTACTTCTCGCCGATCGACTTGAAATGTTCGATCGCCTCGGTCCGGTCCCATTCCTCACGCGTGAAAGGGCGGTTCTCGTCCACGATCTCGTGCATGCGCTTTTCGATCTTCACCAGATCGTCGGGCGTGAACGGTGTGTCGCGGGCGAAATCGTAATAGAAGCCCGTGGCGATGGCGGGGCCGATCGTCACCTGCGTGCCGGGATAAAGCTCCTGCACGGCTTCGGCCATGATATGGGCGCAGTCATGCCGGATCAGCTCTAGCATGTCGACTTCGCTCTTCTCCGTCACGATTTCGAGACGGCAATCCTCCGTCAGCGGCGTCGCCAGATCCTTCACCACGCCATTGATCTTGACCGCAACGGCAGCCTTGGCGAGCGACTTGGCGATGGAGGCGGCCACATCGGCCCCGGTAGTGCCCTGCGCATAGGTCCGCACGCTGCCATCGGGCAGCGTAATGGCAACCTGGGCGCTGGAAACGGGCACTTCAGCCGACGACATGGCTTTTCCCCTGCAAGGAGTTGAAAAAAGTTGGACCGCGACTTTTGAACGGCGAACACCTGCCGGTCAAGCGCGGGAGATGGGTGAATTTCACATGGAAGGGAAGGGGTTTCGAGGGGGCATCATTGAAAAGCTTCAGCGGTGTCCTTCATCGCGGCACGCCATGCAGAGCCTGACGCCCGTTCAAGTGTGGAGCGATCATCACATGAAAATCCGCGAAATTCCCTTTGGTGTGACGAACTGGGACGAAGTACCGGCCACCCGGCATGAAGGCACAGCCGGCTTCGCCTTGTGGCGGACCAAATTCTTCGGCCCCGAGGATGATCGTGTCCGCATGCGGCTTGTGGAATACTCCCCCGGTTATGTCGCGGACCACTGGTGCAGCAAGGGGCACTTTCTCTATGTGCTGCAGGGGGTGCTGGATACCAGCCTCGAGGATGGGCGCCAGTTCCGCCTGACGGCGGGGATGAGCTATCAGGTCGCCGACCAAGCCGAACCCCATACGTCACGCACGGACGCGGGCGCCCTGCTGCTGGTAATTGACTGACCGTCACCCCTCGATCGTACAGCAAGGTCAAAACCTCGCCTCAACCCCCAGCGTCCCTACCCAACCGCGCCGGCCACCCTCATAGCGGACGGCATCCAGGCTCAGGCTGGTTTCATCCAGGATGCGCCAGGACAGGCCGGCGCCATAGGCATCGTAATCGCGGCTGATATCCTGGCTCACCCCCTGCCACCATAGCGCCGCGCCATAGGGGCCGTTTTCATAAGACGCCATCAGGGTGGTGCTGGTCGCGTCATCGCCCTTCAACCGGCCGCTATCGCCGTCATCGGCAAAGACAACACCGCCTGAGAAGCCGCCATAGAGCGCCAGCGCCGCCAGCTTCAGGCTTTGGGTATCGCCCAGCAGGGGATTGCGGCTGTCGGCGGTGACATAACCAGCGGCCAGCTCATAGGACACAGCCTCCAGATCGCCCTGGTAATTCAAACCGATTTCCCAGAGATCACGGTCCAGCCGGCCCGGCGTCTGGTCGGCAATATTCTCCACCAAACTGTCGCGCTTGGGCGCATAGGACACACCAAGGCGCAGCCCCATAACGCGCGGCGTCTCATACAGGATCTTGGTGGCATCATCGCTGTCACGGCCCAGATGGTCGATGGGCGGGGGGGCGGCGGCGATACCGGTCCACAGCCCATCCATCTGCCCGCCGGTCAGCAGCGGCAGCATATCCACGGCCCGCTTGGCGGCCCCATCCTCATCCCCGATGCGCAACCGGCCCCAGGCGGAATTGACGGTCAGGAAGACCTCGTTGACCGTCAGCTGATCATTGCGTCCGGGCCGGTCCAGGCTTTTTTGATAATCGCCCGACCCGACAGTGGCGGTCAGTGACAGGCCCAGCCCCGCATCGGTGGTCACCGTGGCGTCACCCGTCGCGGCATAGGCGCCGAACAGATCATGCCCGTCGTCGGACCGGACCACGGCCCCCTGCCCCACCCCGCGCCCGGTGAACGCCACCGTCTCCGCAGCGGCGGGAAAGGCGACCAGCAGGGCGAAGGCGGCGGTGGTCAGCGGGCGGGACAGGCGGGGCAAGATCACATCCATATCGGCGATGGCGCGCGGCCACGGGATTGACGGGGCGGACAGGAAGGGCTTTACGTGCGTCATGGGGCGAAAACAAGGCCGATGGCCCGCCCGTCGCCCGATGACTTGCGCGAGAACCGAACCATGACCGATCCCGCCAACGATGTGGCCGCCAATCTGGCCGAGATCAAGGCCCGCATCGACAAAGCCGCATCGGATGCCGGCCGCCCCGCCGCTGCCGCCCGCCTGATTGCGGTGTCCAAGGTGCAGCCCGTGGAAAAGCTGGAGGCAGCGCTGGCCGCCGGCCACCGCCTGTTCGGGGAAAACCGAGTGCAGGAGGCGAAGGCCAAGTTCCCTTCGGCGCGTGAACGCTATCCCGATATCGAACTGCATCTGATCGGCCCCTTGCAGACCAACAAGGTAAAGGAAGCCGTCGCCCTGTTCGACGTGATCCAGACCCTGGACCGCCCAAAACTGGCCGCCGCCCTGGCCGAGGAAGGGCGCCGCCAAGGCCGCCTGCCCCGTCTGCTGGTGGAGGTGAATGTCGGGGCGGAGCCGCAGAAGGCCGGCATCGCACCGGCCGATCTGCCGGCCTTTCTGGATGAATGCCGCGACGTCCATGGCCTCTCCATCGACGGGCTGATGTGCATCCCCCCCGCCGATCAGGAACCCGCCTCCTTCTTCACCCTTCTGTCCGATCTGGCCCAGCGTTATGGCTTGAGCGAAGTGTCGATGGGCATGAGCGGGGATTTTGAGCTGGCGGTGCGCCTGGGCGCCAGTTTCGTGCGCGTCGGCACCGCCATTTTCGGTGAACGGATCAAGCCGGCGGCCCATGCCTGACCGGCTGCCCAACTTCCGCGACTGGTCCTTCCTGGCGCATGGCAGCGCGGATCAGCGCCGGGCCTTCGCGGTCCTGTCGCATCACCACCCCTTTGACCGGCTGGCCGGTGCCGACAGCGCGCTGGCCGGCACCTTCCCCATCGACATCGCCATCGACGGTTCCGATCTGGACATCCTGGTCACTGCCGACCCCACCGGCTTCGCCCCTGTGCTGGACACCGGATTCGGTCGGGAGGCGGGTTATACACGCCGGATGATCCGGTTCGCCGATGGCCTCGCCCTGGTCGCCACCTTCACCCTGGACGGCATGCCCATCGAAATCTTTGTGCAGGATCTGCCCGTGGACCGGCAGATGGGCTGGCGGCACATGCTGGTGGAGGCGCGGCTCTTGTTTCTGGACCCGTCACTCCGCCCGGCTATCCGCGCCCTGAAAGCCGCTGGCACCAAGACCGAACCCGCCTTCACACGGCTCCTGGGCCTGGAGGGTAACCCCTATCAGGCGCTGCTGACCCTGGAGCCGCACAGCGACGCCATGCTTGCGACCCTGCTGTCCCAACGCCGGTCCGCCATGTCGAAACAGGGGTGATTAAAAGGCTTGCGGGATCGGATCGACCTCATTATGTTCCGCGCCCATCCAGTGCGGAGGGGTGGCCGAGTGGTTGAAGGCGCTCGCCTGGAAAGCGGGTATACGTCAAAAGCGTATCGTGAGTTCGAATCTCATCCCCTCCGCCATTTTCCCAAAGAAAATGCGCAGTGCCGGTCAGACAGACACCTGTAAGTCTCCCACGATGAGGAGCTTGGTGATTTCATCCCCATAGCCAGGATGACGGCCAGGGCCTGCGGGACCCGTCGCGTCTGCCCGTTGTAAGGCGGAACAGCCCCCCGTCTTCGCGGCATTTGGTGGGTATCACGGCCCGCTGACAGCGGCGCCCGTAACCGGAACTGACCCGCGAAACCCCGCGACAAGCATCCAGGACAAGGCATCCAAAGGACAGCGGGCATTTCCGATATTCCGGCTGACACAAATCCCGGATAGACTCCATGAAAATAAAGCCCAAGACCGCCCGATGCCAACGGGTGGGCCGCCACCACGTTCGCTGTCCTTGCCCGCGCCAATCGGAGAGTCCTGACAATGCTGCGTGATCTGCGAATTACCCCGAAGCTTGGTCTTGCGTCGCTTCTGTTCATTGTGCCTGTGGCCTTCCTGCTCTGGGCGCTGATCGCCAAGCAGGGGGAGGCCATCAGCTTTGCCGAGAAGGAACAGCAGGGTACACTGTATCTGCGCGGTCTGGCCCAGGTGCAGATGACGCTGGCCAAGGCGGAAATCGCCGGCAGCAGCGTGGATGGCAAGGCGCTGGCCGAACAGGTGCGCACGCTGGACAGCAAATATGGCGACGGGATGGACGCAGCGGCCCAGGTGAAGGATGCCATCACCGGCCTTGGCGCAGGACAGGCCACAGGCCCGGCCCGCACCGCCCTGCGCGCCCTGATCACGCGGGTGGGTGACAAGTCGAACCTGATCCTGGACCCCGATCTGGACAGCTACTACGTCATGGATCTGGCGGTGATCAAGCTGCCCGACCTGCTGGACCAGACCAGCGCCATGTATAGCCTGACCCATAAACTTTATGCGGATGGCAGCATCAGCGCGGAGGAGAAGGTCGATCTCTACGTCTCGCTGGGCGGGTTGAAGGCCGTGGCCGACGGGTCGGGCAATTCGGTGAAGGCCGCCATCGATGCCAGCGCCGATGGCAGTGTCGCCAGGGCATTGAGCAAGCCCGACGCCGACCTTCAGGCCGCCTTCAAGACCCTGGTGACCCAGGCGGAGGCCCAGGCCCTGGACACGGTCGCCACCAATGCCGCCCTGGCCCGCATTGATGCGCTCTATGCCGCCGGCTCCGCCGATCTGTCCCGCCTGCTGGAGGCCCGCATCGGCCGGTTCCATCAGGAACAGATCATGACGCTGGCCATCACGGCCCTGCTGTTCGCCGTCGCGGCGGGTGCGGTGCTGTTCGTGGTCCTGCGCTACGTCATCGCCCCCTTGGGCCACCTGACCCGGTCGATGGGACAGCTGGCCGATGGCGACCTGACGGTGGAGGTGGCCTTCGCCGATCAGCAGGATGAGGTGGGGGCGCTGGCCCGCGCCATGGCCGTGTTCAAGGCCAACGCCCTGCGCAACCGCGAGCTGGAGGAAGCACAGCAGCGCGAGCAGGAGGCCCGCGCCCGCCGTCAGGCCTCTCTGGAGGAACTGGTGCGCGACTTCCAGATGGCGGTCAGCGGCCAGCTGCGCACCTTCGCCAGCGCCTCGACCGAGCTGGAGGCCACGGCCCGCAACCTGTCGCATCAGGCGGATGAAACCACCGGCCGGACCGGCGTCGCGGGGCAGAGTGCCGACCGCGCCACCCAGAATGCCCAGACGGTGGCCGCCGCAACGGAGGAACTGGCCGCATCCAGCGCGGAAATCGGCGCGCAGATCGAGCGCACGTCCCTGACCACCAAGGAAGCCGTGACGGAGGCCGACAAGGCACGCGGCGTGGTGGATGAACTGGCCAATGTCGTGGATGGTGTTGGCGCCGTCGTCGATTTCATCCATGCCATCGCCGCCCAGACCAACCTGCTGGCGCTGAACGCCACCATCGAGGCGGCGCGGGCGGGAGAGGCCGGCAAGGGCTTTGCCGTCGTCGCGTCGGAGGTGAAGAACCTGGCCAGCCAGACGGCCAAGGCCACCGAGGAAATCCAGGACAAGGTCAATGCCGTGAAGGGGGCCGCCGGTCACGCGGTGGGCATCATCTCCACCATCGCCCGCATCATCGGGGAAGTGGACGGCAATTCCGGCGCCATCGCGTCCGCCGTCACCGAACAGGGGGCTGCCACTGACGAGATTGCCCGCAACGTGACAGAGGCCGCCGACCGCACCCGGGAAGTGACGGAAAGCCTGGGCACGGTGCGCGAAAGTGCGGAATTCACCAAGGTCGCCTCCACCCAGCTTCTGGCCGCCGCCGGCGAGCTGTCGCAGCAATCTGAACGGTTGCGCGCCGATGTGGAGGAATTCCTGTGCGCCATGCAGAAGGCCGGCGAACGCCGGCAGTTTGAACGCCGCCCCTGTTCACTACGCGGTGAGCTGACGGCCCGTGGCGCGCGCGGCAAGGTGGACCGGTTCGATGTCGCCCTGACCGATATCGGCCTGGGTGGCTGCGCCCTCACCGGGGCTGCCTTGGCACCGGGGACGGAGATTGAACTGCGCCTGTCCGGCCACGCCCTGCCCGGTCGCGTGATCCAACAGGAAGGCGACCGCCTGCGCCTGCAGTTCCGCCTCAACGACCAGACCAGCGACGCGGTGGAGCGGCTGCTGGCGGCGTGATGCCGCTGGCCACCTTCCCCGCTGTCCCACCTGTTCCCGTGCCATCCCGGCGCAAGCCGAGACGATGAGGGGGGCAAGCAAACGGCATAGCGTGCCTTACAATCGGGAACGTCTACAAGTCCACCGCCAAGCGAACCAGGAACTGGCGAGACTGCGTGTAGATGAACGCGTTATTGCCCGCGACCTCCCACCCGTAATTGTTGAAAAGGTTCGTCGCCTGGAGACGCAAAACAACAGGAGTGCCGCTGAAATTCATTCGGTGTCGCAATCCCAGGTCCATCGTTGTGTAGGGCGCAACCCGAACGCGATTAAGTGCGTCGCCGGTATTGGGTCCGATATGTTCGATGGCCAAATCGGCGGAGGTTGGCGAACCCGGCGGCCGCCAGTCGAGGCTCGCGATCATCTTGCGGCGTGGCACATCGACCGGCTGGTTGCCGATCACTCCAGTGGCAACCTCGTCACCCGACAGCCTGGCACGCAGGAACGTGCCGCCCGCGACCAGTGTCAGGCCCGGCGTGGGAGAGCCTGTCAGCGATAGTTCCAATCCGCGGTGGCGCACAGCGCCGAGTTCCCGGAACACGCTATGCCCATCCACACCGAAATAGGGCCGCCGAATGTTGAACACGCTCGCGATGGCGGTCATCGGGCCGAGCTTCGCCTGCAAGCCTGCGTCGATCTGCCTCGTCCGCAATGCCGGCGGTGCTTCGTCGCGGTTGATGGCAATTTCGGGCGCGACATCGCTTTCCTCGAGACCTCGCGTGTAACTGGCGAACACAGAAATGCCGCTCGTCACGTTCAGGGCGCTGGCGACGTTGACCAGCAACGGATTGTCCCGTGACGTGGGAAGCGGACCCGAGGGCGCGGCGACCGTCTTCCGATAGTCGACCCGCTGCAACCCCGCGCTGATCTGACCAAGCTCGGCATAGCGTGCCTGGTAGCCAGCGCCGACCGACCATTGCCGTACTTCATCGTCCGTCTGCGGCCCGAAGGAGAAAGCAGGACGGTCCACATATAGCGGTTGTCCGAACGGCGCGCGCACCAACGACAAACGTTGCGTGCCGCCGTAGCGCCGGTCCTGCGATCGACCCCTTGCGATCACCTGGAGCCGTTGCACGAAGTCGCCAGCGGGGAATTCGCGTGCCACACCGAGTTCGCCGCTGGTCGAGGCGGCCTCGCGGCCGGGTACGGCGCTCACCGTGCGTTCGGATGGCTGGCCCAATTGTGCGGATTGCAGAAAGACGCTGTGCCCCTCAAGTACTTCGCTGATGGAACGAAAGATGCCGCCCCGAATGGTGAAGCCAGCAAGGTTGGTTCGACCGATCACTCCATAATTGAAGCGCTCGGTTTCCACGTCCGCCCAGTGCTGACCCAGAAAGCGGCGACGCTCAATCCGGGAGGGTGTCGAGCGGCCATCCCCGAGAATGATGGGGAAGATGTCCTCGTCCGCGATCCGCGTCCGGCTCCAGAATA
Organism: Rhizobium sp. Q54; assembly: GCA_943369495.1. Classification (GTDB taxonomy): domain Bacteria; phylum Pseudomonadota; class Alphaproteobacteria; order Azospirillales; family Azospirillaceae; genus Niveispirillum. The sequence goes on along the minus strand of CALRNG020000018.1, from coordinate 5,442 downwards.
GCTTGACGTCGCTGGCGGCGGTCGATCGCCAATGCGCGATCGTGGCCATATTGGTCACATCCGCGTTGTTGCCAGACGCGTATTCAGCGTGGTTCTGGCTGACGCCGGCACCGATGCTGAATGTATCGCTCAACGGTAATGCTGCATCGACCTCGACAAGCCCGCCGCCAAAGCTGTTGACCTGCGTCACAGCGCTAAGTCGAGCCTCCGTGCCCAGTGTTCGCAATCGGTAATCGACGATCCCGGACGGCGCGGGAAAGGCGTAGTTGGCGGCGGACGGCCCAACCCTGATACGGTTACCTTCGATGAGACGAGGGTTGAGGTCGGCTTGCCGGTCGATGAAGATACCCTCAAGCCGGACATTGCCGGCGTCAATGGGCGAGAATCCTCGAACATCGAATGGTCCGTAAAGACCGAGATCCTCGCCGCCATCGTTGGAGCCGAATGCGTCCTCGGCGTCGGCAATGGCGTTGTCGTCCACGCGTTGAGCCCAGGCGGGATGGGGCGCGAGGCCCAGAGCAAGCATGCAAAATGCGATAAACCGCATAGGTCACGACTCCAGTTCAGCCGCCAGCGAGCGGCGATAGTGACGGTTGACAATGACGATGCCCGCCAGCGCTGCGGCACCGTAGAAGACAGTGGATAACTCGGGCAAATGGCCGCTCATCAGGGCCACCCATACCAACGCCAATGGCGCCATCATGAGGAGGTTGGCTGCGCAGGCAGCGCCGGGTCCGTCAAAGATGAAGGGTGGTTCTGTTCCACAGACAACGATCTGACATGCTCCAGATCGTTGACATAGGCTCACCGTCGAGTATCAAATGTGAGCATGGATCACACCTTGCCGAAACTACCGGCCCTGGAGGCGCTGCTCGCGGTGCTGGCAGCCGCCGAAAGCGGTTCGCTCACGCGGGCAGCTGAAAGTCTTGGCGTCACGCACGGTGCTGTTAGCCGCCGGGTCGCAGCCGTTGAGGCGTGGCTTGGCGCGCAAATCTTCGAGCGTCACGGTCGTGGCGTTCGGCAGACACCTGCCGGTCAACGCTTCACGCGGCAGGTCAGGTCTGCCCTCGGCGCGATTGAGCAGACCTCCGAACGCTGGCGACCGCGCCACGGTCGCGCGACCGTTCGCCTCAGCGTCGTACCTTCTTTCGCAAAGCTTTGGCTGCTACCTCGGCTTTCGGCGCTGCTGGAAAATTTACCAGGCGTCCGGGTTGAGCTCGCCGCTGAGCATCGCCCTGTCGAGTTGAACGCAGGCGAGGCCGACGTGGTTGTGCGCTACGGCAGCGGCAACTGGCCCGGCCTGCACGTTCGGCACCTCTTCTCCGAAACATTGGTTCCGGTCGGGTCACCGTCGCTCGTTGAAAGTTTGGGCAGGGACCCGAGTATAGAAGCGATTGCCCGCTGCCCTCTGATCCATGACTCCGATACAAGCCAGTGGCGATCCTGGTTTGCGGACGCCGGCTTGCCGTATCGCCCCCGCATCGACGATCGAAGGTTCGAAGATTACGACTTGGTCCTAGCCGCCGCTGAGGGCTCGCTCGGGCTCGCGCTTCTACGCGTGCCATTGGCCGAGGCTTGGATGAAAACAGGTAAGCTGAAGCCCGTAAGCGATCGCTACCAATCAAACCCCTCAAAACACTACGTGGCTTATAGGCGGGACGAGAACCGGGCAGGCGTGCTCAGCTTCGTCGATGAACTTTGCCGCATGGCTACTCCCCCTGAGGGATAGGCTCTGGATGTGCCAGAGATAACTGCCGGCAAGGCAACCGCCAGCTTCGCCTTCATGCTTTACCCCCAGCTGCGCGTCCGCACCAATGCCGATAAACCCGCAAGCAGAATTACGGCTACCACCCCTGCCAAAAAACAGCGGCCCCGGTCACTCGGGGCCGCCATCGTCCCTCAACCCCCGCTTATTTCACATCGAAGCGGTCGGCGTTCATCACCTTCGTCCAGGCGGCGACGAAGTCGTGGACGAACTTCGCCTCGCCATCGCTGCTGCCATAAACCTCGGCCAGCGCGCGCAGTTGGGAGTTGGAGCCGAAGACCAGATCGACGCGGGTGGCGGTCCATTTGATGGAACCGTTGGTGCGGTCGCGGCCCTCATACACGCCCTGGGTGCCGTCCGTGGCGTTCCAGACCGTGCGGTCATCCAGCAGGTTGACGAAGAAGTCGTTGGACAGAACCCCCGGACGGTGGGTGAACACCCCGTGCGGCGCCCCGCCGGTATTGGCGTTCAGCGCGCGCATGCCGCCCACCAGCACCGTCATTTCCGGGGCCGTCAGGGTCAGAAGCTGGGCCTTGTCGACCAGCATCTCCTCCGCCGGCACCGAATATTCGGTTCTCAGATAGTTGCGGAAACCATCGGCCACCGGCTCCAGCACCGCGAAGCTGTCCACATCCGTCTGATCCTGGCTGGCATCCGTGCGGCCCGGCGTAAAGGGCACGGTCACGCTATGACCGGCATCCGCCGCGGCCTTTTCCACCGCTGCGACACCGGCCAGCACAATCAGGTCAGCCAGCGATACTTTCTTACCGCCCGTGGCGCGCTGGTTAAAGACGACCTGGATGCTGGACAGCGCGTCCAGAACCTTCGCCAACTGTGCCGGCTGGTTCACGACCCAGTCCTTCTGCGGGGCCAGACGCACACGGGCACCATTGGCCCCGCCGCGCTTGTCCGAACCCCGGAAGGTGGAAGCAGACGCCCAGGCAGCGCCCACCAGTTCGGAAACCGACAGGCCGGTGCCAAGTATCTCCGCCTTCAGCGCCGCGATGTCGGCGGCGTCGACCAGGGGATGATCGACGGCGGGGATCGGATCCTGCCAGATCAGGTCTTCCGCCGGCACTTCCGGCCCCAGATACAGGACCTTCGGACCCGAATCGCGGTGGGTCAGCTTGAACCAGGCCCGCGCAAAGGCATCGGCCAGCTGTTCCGGATTGGCGCGGAAGCGCTTGGAGATTTCCAGATAGGCCGGATCAGTGCGCAGGGCCATGTCCGCCGTCGTCATCATCGGGGCGTGACGGCGGGAAGGGTCATGCGCGTCGGGCACGGTGGTGGCGGCGGCCGGGTCCTTGGGCTTCCACTGATGCGCGCCCGCCGGGCTCTTGGTCAGTTCCCATTCGTCATAGCCCAGCAGCGTGTCGAAATAGGAATTGTTCCACTGCGTCGGCGTCGCAGTCCAGGCGCCCTCGATACCGCTGGTGATGGTGTGCACGCCCTTGCCGCTGCCCAGGCTGTTCAGCCAGCCCAGGCCCATCGCCTCCAGCGGTGCGCCCTCCGGCTCCGGCCCGACATGGGCGACGTCGCCGGCCCCATGCGCCTTGCCGAACGTGTGGCCGCCGGCCACCAGGGCCACGGTTTCCTCATCATTCATGGCCATGCGGGCAAAGGTCTCGCGGATGTCGCGGCCCGAGGCCATCGGGTCCGGGTTACCGTTCGGCCCTTCCGGGTTCACATAGATCAGGCCCATCTGGACGGCGGCCAGCGGGTTTTCCAGGTCGCGATCCCCGCTGTAACGCTTGTCGCCCAGCCAGGTATCTTCCTTGCCCCAATAGATATCCTCTTCCGGCTCCCACACGTCGGCGCGACCGCCGCCAAAGCCGAAGGTCTTGAAGCCCATGGATTCCAGCGCGACATTGCCGGCCAGGATCATCAGATCGGCCCAGGAAATGGCCTTGCCATACTTCTGCTTGATGGGCCAGAGCAGGCGGCGCGCCTTGTCCAGGTTGCCATTGTCCGGCCAGGAATTCAGCGGCGCGAAACGCTGCGTGCCCGACCCCGCCCCGCCGCGCCCGTCGGACGTGCGGTAGGTGCCGGCGCTGTGCCAGGCCATGCGGATGAAGAACGGGCCATAATGGCCGTAATCGGCGGGCCACCAATCCTGGCTGTTGGTCATCAGCGCCGTCAGATCGGCCTTCAGCGCGGCATAATCCAGGCCCTTGAACGCCTCGGCATAGCGGAGCCCGCCGCCGAACGGATCGGACAGGGCCGTGTTCTGATGCAAAATCTTCAGGTTCAGCTGGTTGGGCCACCAGTCACGGTTGGAACGGCCGCCAAAGGTGGCATTGGGACGAATCCCATGCAGCACGGGGCACTTGGCGCCACTCCCGGAATTATTCCCGTCCATTCTTATCTCCTGTCATGGATCGATTACGGCGGTGGGGACGCGAAAGGGTTTGCCGCGCACAAGCGGCGTCGCGCCCGTCAGGACGTCAGGCTTCGGTATCTTTGGTCAAAACGACCGGCCCCGGCATTTCCCACCGGACCGGCACACAAGGCCCCCTGCCGTTCCGGTGACCCGGAACCCGCGATCCATCGGGTTGATGTGACGCGACGCGGTTGGGACATGGGGGCTCCTCATCCTCGCGGCATAAGACTTAGCAAACATATGTGATAAGATTAAGTCGGATTTTCTGATTGCGCTAATAAGGTCGGCTTATGACAAACTTGACGTTGAAGCAGTTACGCTATTTCGATGCGCTGGCGCGGCTGGGCCATTTCGGGCGGGCCGCGGATGATTGCGCCATCTCGCAACCGGCCCTGTCGATGCAGATCAAGGAGCTGGAGGAAGGGCTGGGCGCACCGCTGTTCGAGCGGGGGCCGCGCCAGATTTGGCTGACCGGGTTCGGGGAGGAATTCGCGGCCCGCGTGCGCGCCATCCTGCGCTCTGTGGATGAGCTGGGTGACCTGGCCCGCGCCGCGCGCAACCAGCTGGCAGGGCGGCTGCGCATCGGGGTGATCCCCACGGTCGCCCCCTATCTGCTGCCCGCCATTATCGGCGACCTGACCCGCATGAATGCCGATCTGGACATCCATGTCCGCGAAACGGTGACGCCGAAGCTGCTGCATGAACTGCTGGAGGGACGGCTGGATACCGCCGTCGTGGCCCTGCCCGTGTCGGAACCGTCGCTGACGGAGGTGGCGTTGTTTGAGGAAAATTTCGTGCTGGTCCGCCCGGCGGCAGACGACGCCATGCCCGTGCCCAGCCCGGAGGCCCTGCGCGAAATGCGCCTGCTGCTGCTGGAGGAAGGGCATTGCTTCCGCGATCAGGCACTGTCCTTCTGCAACATGAACACCGCGCTGCCGCGTGAATTGCTGGACGGGTCGTCGCTGTCCACCCTGGTGCAGATGGTGGGGGCCGGTATCGGCGTCACCCTGATCCCCGAGATGGCGGTGGCGGTGGAAACCAAATCCGCCGCCGTCTGCATCGCCCGCTTCAAGGCCCCGGAACCATCCCGCACCATCGGCATGGTCTGGCGCAAATCCAGCCCGCTGTCGAAACAGCTGCTGGATATCGCTGACCTGGTGCGCCGGTCGGGGGAGGCGCAGCGGTTGGTGCGCTAGCCCTTAGCCCGCGAACCGGTTCAGATTGGCGCGCAGCCGCTGGATATTGTCGCGCAGTTCCGTGATCTCCTCCAACCCCATGCCCACGGCCTGCGTCAGGT
>CALRNG020000017.1:0-15471 GCA_943369495.1 Rhizobium sp. Q54 | reverse complement strand
CGTTTTCACTGCCGATCCGAATGGCCTCGCAATGTGCAAACAATCTGTCGCGGCTTTGCCGGGCAACGACCGTACCAAACCGACGCCGGCTTTCGCGAAGTATCTCAATCAGATCCTGCGCGGCGGCCGGGTATAGGTTGCTTGGTAAGGCCGGCTCCATGACCGATTGCTCAACGACCTGGCGTCGGTACGGCATCCATCGTGATACTGCGCAACCGTCGGTCCAGTTCGTCGGCGGCATCCCATTCCGCTTCCAGGCGACGCATGATTTCAGCAAGCTGAGCGACCGGAACGGGGCCTGTGATCGCCCCTTCGGCGGCGGCGGCATCAATGCTGTCCGCCAGCTCTCTACCCCAGCGGGTCCCAGCGTCAATGCCGGATTTTAAACGATACCGATGCTGCATGTCCGGCCACCATCATGATGTCGATCATCGACGTTGAGCGTAACCGGGAATGTAGAGGTTGCCCACCCCTACTTCCCCGCCTCATAGACCGGCTTGCCAGGCACTTCTGGGCGGAACTGGCCGGAGGCTTTCAGGGCGTCGGCCACTTCCTTGGGCATGTAATTCTCATCATGACGGGCCAGCACTTCGGATGCCACGAACAGGCCATCGGGGCGCAGGCGGCCCTCCACCAGCACGCCCTGCCCCTCGCGGAACAGGTCCGGCAGGGGGCGGTTGGTGGTGACATCCACGGTATGGGCCGTGTCGGTGATGGTGAAGCGGGTGGTCACGCCGTCATCTTCCTTCACCACGGACCCGCCGGCCACCAGACCGCCGACCCGCACCCGCTTGTCACCCGGCGGTTTCACGGTCAGGTCGGAGGGGGAGAAGAAAAAGGCCACATTCTCTTCAAATGCCGTCAGGGTCAGGGCCGTGGCAGTGCCAAGACCGACCAGCGCCAGCAGCAGCATGTACAGTCGGCGCTTCTTGCGCGTCATCATTCTCCGCCTCCCCCATCGCCGCCGCCATCAGCGCCGTCGCCACCATCCGTGGCATCGTCAGCACCTTTGTCCTTGCCGGCTTTGCCATGATGCAGGGTCGCGCCCGCATCATCACCGGTGGATGCAGCCGCTGACCGACGGCGGCGGCGCGGCAATGTCTGGTCCAAGGTTGCCAGCATCCGTTCCTTGCGCCGCAGGCCGGACAGGCTGGCCATCAGCAGGCCTGCCAGGATCAGCAGCGCAATGCCATAGCTGGACCAGACATAGATGGCGTATCCGCCCATGTGGAAAAAGTCGGCCATCCTGTCACACCCCCCCGGCCTGGGTCAGACGCAGGGTCTGGATCTTGCGTTCGGCCAGTTCGGCCCGCATGCGCAGGATGATTGTGGCCGCGAAATAAGTCTTGAAGGCCAGCGCCAGGATCAGAAGCGGCCACAGCATGTCACCATGGATGGCCGGCCCATCCATGCGCAGCACCGATGCCGGCTGATGCAGCGTGTTCCACCAATCGACGGAGAATTTGATGATGGGCACATTGATGGCGCCCACCAGCAGCAGGATGGCCCCCGCCCGGTGCCCGCGCTGCGGATCATCAAAGGCATCGACCAGGGCCATATAGCCCAGATAGAGGAAGAACAGGATCAGGACTGAGGTCAGGCGCGCATCCCACACCCACCAGGTCCCCCACATCGGCTCCCCCCACAGGCTACCCGTGACCAGGCACAGCAGGGTGAAGCCCGCACCCAGGGGGGCGGCAGCCTTGGAATAAACCTCTGCCAGCGGATGGCGCCAGACCAGGGCGCAGGCTGCTGCCACCGCCATGGAGCTGTAGGTGAACATGGCCATCCAGGCGGCGGGCACATGCACATACATGATTCGGACAGTATCGCCCTGCTGGTAATCCTCCGGACTAACGAACAGCGCCAGATACAATCCGGCGGCGAACAGGAGGATGGATAGGACCGAGACCCAGGGCAGAACCAGGGCGGCCAGGCGCAGGAAGCGAGCGGGATTGGCGAAGCGATGCATGATGAGCTCTATGTAGCACGCAAGGTGCCACTTTTACACCGGTGCCAATGATCAGTTTGCTGATTTGACCCAGCACAGATCAAGGACGATCCGCCCATGGCCGTTATTCCCGATGGGATCGTTTATCCCCAGCGCCCCGCGCGCAGGGCGCGGGCCGGCTCCACCGTCGCATGCAGGTCGATGGCGTGATGGACCAGGGCGGTGGCCATGTCGGCCTCCAGCGGTTTGGCGAACAGGTATCCCTGCGCCCGCTCACAGCCCATCTGACGCAGCAGCGCTTCCTGTGCTTCGGTTTCAACGCCCTCGGCGACGACACCGAATTCCATGATGCCGGCGATATGCAGGATGGCACTGACCAGGGCCACACCTTTGGCGTCGCGCGCCATGGCGGTCACGAAGCTACGGTCGATCTTGATCGTGTCCACTGGCAGGTTCTGAAGATAGGCCAGCGACGAATAGCCCGTACCGAAATCATCAATGGCAAGCCCGATCCCCAGATCGCGCAGGCCATGCAGGATGGCGATGGCCTCTCCGCCCTGCCCGATCAGCCCGCTTTCGGTGATTTCCAGGCGCAGCCATTCCGGCCGGCATTCCGTCATTTCCAGCACGCCCGTCACCCAGCGCACGATATCCAGGCGCGACGGGTCCAGCTGATAGGGCGACAGGTTGACGGAAACATAGAGCGGATTGTCCGCGCGGTCCCGGTTCCACCGGGCGATCTGGCGGCAGGACTGTACCAGGATATGGTTGCCCAGCGGCACGATCAGGCCCGTTTCCTCCGCCACCGCCACAAAGGTGGTGGGCGGGATGGGGCCATGGTCAGGATCGGTCCAGCGGGCCAGCGCCTCAAACCCCGCCAGCTCACCATCGGCCAGCCGCACGATGGGCTGAAACACGGGCCGCACGCCATTGCTGAAATAGATGGCCTGGCGCAGCTTGTCATAGATGATATGGCGTTCGGTCAGGCGCGCCCGCATGGCGGCGTCGAACACGCGGCGCCCGCCACCGCCCGCCGCCTCGGCCTCCGCACTGGCGATCTCCGCGTCGCGCAGCAGGGCGGCGGCATCGCCCCCACCCTCCGCACTGGGCACAACGCCCAGGCTCGCCGTCACGAACATCTCCCGGCCTGAGACCGACAGCGGCGCGCGCAGGGCATCGCGCACCGCATGGGCCAGATCATCGACCCGCGCCGCCCCCTGGTCAAAGGACAGGACAGCAAACTCCCCTGTGTCGATGCGGCCCAGCAGGTCGTCCGGCGGCACGCAATCGCGCAGCCGTCGCCCGACGGCGGCCAGCAGGGCATCGGCATCCGCCTCGCCCAGCGTCGCCTTGACCGCCCGGAACCGGTCCAGGCCGATGACGGTAACGGCGGTCTCCGTCTCCACGCCCAGCGCCTGCTGCAAGGCATGCAGCAGATTCGTGCGGTTGGGCAGACCGGTCACGCGGTCGAAATTGGCCATGACATGCAGTTGCTGCTCTGTCCGGCGGCGATAGATCTCCGCCTGCCGTTCGGCCAGCAGATGGTGCAGTTCCTGCGCTACCTCCAGCTCGGCATGGCTCCACGCCTCCCCCGCACCACGCAGCAGCACGACGATGCCATCCGGCACGTCGATACCCAGCACAGGCCCGCGCCAGACGATGCCTTCGCGCCGCGCCGCACCTTCCAGGCCCAGCTGTTCCTGCCAATGGGCCAGCGGCGCCATGTCCTGACTGGCCCAGTGGCTGCCCTCAATCCCGGCGATGGCCCCATCATGCGGCAGCACCTCACGGATCACGGGATAGGCTGCGATCAGGCCGTCGGTCAGCTGCCCCCCCTGGCGCAGCAGCCGGCCCAGCCGCGTCAGGCCGCGTGCGGCGGCCGTCCGCGCGGCCACGGCGGCGCGTTCATCCAGGGCAGCCACCTGTGCTGCCACGATCTCGCCCAGCGCCTCACACAAAGCCCGGATGGAGGGGCTGACGGCATAGGCATCGTTGCTTTCGCACCAGAGATAGCCCCAGAGCCGACCGCCGACCAGCAAGGTCACCGCCAGTACGCCGCGCACATCGCGGCGCAGGGCATGGCCCTGGAACAGCCGCGTCGGCTGACGCAGGCTGGCGCGGCTGAGATCGAGAGGCACACCGGTGCGCGGATTGATGGCAGGCCGCAGCGGCACCGGCTCGGCCTGCATGTCATAGACCACCCGGGCGCGATTCAGCTCCAGCAGTGAGGTCTCCAGCGGCCGCAACGGTACGAAGCCGATATCGGCCCCGGCATCGACCCCCGGCGCCCCCGCAGCGGCCAGCACCTGCACCGACCCCTGTTCAGGCATGCGCACGAACAGCGCCCGGTCATAGCCGGTGAGGCGGCGCAGATCCTGCACCACGGACTGGGCCAGATCGGCGATGCTGGCGATATGCCGGTACCGACGAATGGCGGCGCCAAAGCCGGCATTGACCATGCCGGCATCACCCAGCGGCGGCGCCGGCTCCATTTCCAGGATCAGACCGCCGGCATCCCAATGGCCATGCGCGATCAGCCGCAGCTTCTTTCCCTGACGGTCAAGACGCAGCGGCACCGGCCCAATGGCATCCGCGCCCGCCTGGGTGATGGCGCGGTCCAGCGCGCGGGCCGCAACGGGACCCAGCAGGTCGCCGAGCGTCCGGCCGAGCGCTTGTTCCACCGGCATGCCCAGCAGCGCCGGCAGATTGGCACCCGCCTGCACCAGCCGCCGGTCGCCGGCATCCAGGACCATCAGCCAGCCGTGCGATTGCACCAGATCCAGCCTCTCACCGAATGCATCACCGCCCGCCGCGATCAGCGACTGTGGGGCGGACCATCCATGGACGGGAGGAACCAGCATCAGGGTAAGGACCAATGTTCAGGGACGGGAAAAGCCGGAAAAAGATAAAAGCAGATAAGGTTTCGCCTGCCGGTGCGGACGATCACATAGGTGGGGACAGGTTAATATTGCGTTGAGGCTTCTCGGTAATTGCGCTGGGTCAATGGGAAACGGCGGAAAGAAGCATGCCTTGCGCGTATCCGAATTGGCAACAGCGGAATTCCCGATCGTGGTAAGCCCTTCGCACCGCCATTGATCAAAAGCGGCAAAGGACCTAGCTTATTGATCCGCAGCGAAATTGCGTCGGGCGCCCGGGACGTGATAACGATAATGGCAAAAGAATGTTCAGGCTCGGAGTTTGCCCGGACCATGTGGATCGAATGCTTTGTGCCAGCCGAATTGCCGGGTGCGCCGCGCGCATCGCCGGGGGCTGGTGCTTTGGATCCGTCCCCTGACCGGGGACGGCGGAGTGCGCGATGCTAGGCTCCCTTCTTCGTCGTCTGACTGGCCAGCGTGCTGAACCAGCCCGGCCCTCATCTCCTGTACCTATGGTGGCGGAGACGGAGGCCGATACGGTCGCCGCCGACCAGCAGCCCGGCGAGCCGGATTTACCGTTGTCCAGCCTGGAGGCGTCTGCCCTGACCGGCGGATCGGGGAAGAGCCCCGTCTTCTCCTCCCGTGCTGTACGCGACGCGACCGTGGTGACCGGAACCATCGAGTCGCTCAATCGATTCGTGACCGGTCAGGATGTGTTGGACGATCTGATCTGGCGGCTGGAGAGCCTGACAGCGGATCAGGTGAATTTCCTGCAGCTGTCGGCGGAGCCCGGCCTGATCCAGCGGGCCCAGGCCCGCAGCGAGATGCTGAAGGGGGCCAAGGCCGCCGCCCTGCGCAAGCTGCTGACCGATCTGGCCAGCGGCGCGATACCGGAACCGGCCAGCCGCAGCACCCCGCTGGTGCCGCACAATGCACCGATCCTGCCGCCACTGACCTCGTTGCAACCACGCCTTGGCGACGGACCGGCCTCCCCCCTGCCCAGCCTGGGTCCGTCTAACCCGATCCCGCCCGGTCCCGGCGCCCCCAGCCTGACCACAGCACCGCCGCTGGCCTCCAAGCCCATTCCCCCGGCCCCGGCCAAGCCCATGGTGCAGGCACCCTTGCCGCCGAAGCCGTCGACCCCGGCGCCGGTGACGGTGGAGGTGAAGGCAAAGGACCTGGAACCGAAGCTGGCCGAGGCAAAACCACCTGAGGCTAAGGCATCCGAGCTGAGGCCGGCCGAGACCAAGCTGCCGGACGTGAAGCCAGCATCGGTGAAGCCGGCAGAAGGCAAGCCGCCGGAACTGAAACCGGTGGAAGCCAGACCGGTCGAGCAGGCCGTGGCCGCCAAGGCCCCTGATCCGGTGGTTGTTGCCGCCCCCAAGGCCCCGCCGCCGATGCCGGCGGAACCGCCGCGCCCCGTATCCGGCCTCGTACCCGCACCCGTACCGGCCAAGGTGCAGGTGGAACCACCGCGTCCGGCACCGGCATCTCCGACGCCACCGGAACCCACATTGCCCCGCCTGGGCCGTCAGGATGCGGAAGCACGCCGCGCCCGCCTGTTGGCTTCATTGAACGACACTCTCTCCTCCAGCGAGGCCGCCCCATGAGCATGCCGTCCAGCGACACCACCGACGCGCGTAAGCCGGTGGAGACGGGGGGCACAGGCGCACCCCTGACCGGGGAAGTGCAGGACAGCGTCGATCCGTTCGATTACGCGGAAACCATTGTCCGCGATCTGGCCCACCATGTCGGCTCACGCCTGCGCGATTTCCGATCCGATCTGGCCGCTATGCATTCCGCCGTGGTTCAGCTGCCGGAGACCATGAAGATCAACGCCCTGGGGCAGAGCATCCAGGAGCTGCGCGAGCGGCTGGCCCATCTGACGGGCGTGGTCAGCCAACAGGTGACCCGCTATCCGGAGGAACTGGACCGCGTCGCCAAGTCGGCGTCAGAGCTGTTGAACCGGGTGGCCGGTCTGGAAAGCTGGATCGCGGCGGCACGGCAGACCATGGCGCAGGGCGGCGAAGGACCGAACCTGCCCATGCCCACCGGCGGCTTTGTCGGCCATGACCAGTTCGAAGCCATCATCAGCCAGGTCCATGACAGCATCCTGCGCGTGGTGGGCGCCGTCCGCGACCTGCAACTGGATGTCCGCGACATCCGCAGCGATATCCGCAAGACCCCGACGGCCGAGGCAGCCCAAGCGGCGGCAGCGCCGGTCACCGCAGCACCCGACCATGGCCCCGCCCTGGCCGAACTGTCACGCCGGCTGGCCGCCTTGGAAAACCGCCCGACCCCGGCCAGCGGTCAGGCCCTGGCCGATCTGGAACGCCGCCTGAAGGCGCTGGAGGATCAGCCCGCCGCCGAGGCGCCGGCCCCCGCCGCGCCATCGGTACCGCCGGCACCGATGGTGGCGACCCCGGCACAGCCCGATGTGGCCGCCCTGGTATTCGGCGCCTGGCACCGCCTGTCGCTGCCCGCCGGTGACAAGGCCCTGTCGCAGACGGTGGAGGCAGTGTTGTCCACCCTGTCGCGCACCTTTGATCAGACGGTACGCTCCCCGCAGGTCGCCAAGGGTTCCGGCATCGTGGCCGTCGCCGCCGCCACGCGCGGCGGCACACCCATCACGGCGCTGCTGGCGACAGAGGATCTGTGTGGCCGCACCTGGACATTGGGTGCCGATGGCGCCGATATGGCCGCCCCCGCCGACGCGGACAAGCCGGCAGCGGTGCGCACGCCCTGCTGGCGCGCCCTGCTGGCCGCATCGGCCCTGGTGGAACAGCAGCAGCCGGGCAGCCGGGTGCTGCCGCTGCTGGTCTATGGTCATGGCAGCATCGACAAGCTGCCGTCGCGCGACGACATGAACGCCCATGCCGGCAAGCTGGGCGTATCAGCAGCGGCGGAGCGCATGCTGGTCATCGGCGCACCGGACCAGTCGGGCCATACCGGCTTTGCACAGCCGCGCGACCTGCTGTCGGCACTGACCGATCTGGGTCTCTGATCCGGCATGCGGCGCATCCTGGTTACGGGCTTTGCGCCCTTCCTGGGCCATGCCGTCAATCCCACGGCCTGGCTGGCAGAACGGCTGCATGGCGCCAGCGTGGGCGGGGCGGAGATCGCGGGCGTATGCCTGCCCGTCACCTTTTCCGGCGCCGTGCCGGCCCTGAAGGAGGCGGTGGCCGAACACGGCCCCGACGCGGTGGTGATGTTCGGCCTGGCCTATGACACCGACCTGATCCGCCCGGAACGGCTGGCCCTGAACCTGGATGATGCGACCGCCCCCGACAATGACGGGTTGGTCCGCCGCAACCAACCCATCGATGCCGCCGGCCCCATGGGCTATTGGTCGTCGCTGCCGCTGGACGCCATCATTGATGATCTGAATGCGAGCAGTTTTCCGGTAAAGACCAGCCGCGATGCCGGCGGCTATATCTGCAACCACCTGTTTTTCGGGATGCGCCACTGGCGCCCCGACCTGCCCGCCGGCTTCATCCATGTCCCGCCCTTTCCAGACGGGCTGAAGCCGGAGGACCGGGGCCATCGCGCCGGCATGGAGCCCGAGCGGCTGGAACAGGCCGCCAACATCATCCTGGCCCGCGTGGCCCATGCCGCCCTTACTTCTTATAGGCCAGCCGGAGATTACCCCAGCGGCGACCGGCGACAATGATGGGGGCATCCACCTCACGCAGGCGCACTATCTGACCGCCACCCATATCCCGCAGATAGGCCTGCATCAGGAAGGGGCGGCTGTTGCGGCTGGCGGCGACGCCAGCACGATCGTCGAAGACGCGGCGGTTGCGGCAATGGGCCATGTTCCAATCACGGTCGCTGGGCCGCGGCTGCTCGCTGAACTTCTTGTTGTGGGTTGGCAGATAACCAACCGTATTGACCGCCGCGCAGAACTGTACCGACGGGTCCAAGGATAGGACCGGGTCCTGAATGGCCGGGAACAGCTCATCCGTCAGGGAAGTAAAGGGAGCGATGAATTGCTCGGGGTCCGATCCCGCCACCAGCTTCATATCGCCGGAGAACAGGTCATCCTCGCTGATCCGCCCGGCGGCCAGCGCTTCTGAGAGGGCGCTTCCCAGCTTGGTGGCGGTTTCCTGTGCCGCCAGCACGAACTTCGACTCGGCATTGACCAGACGCTGCACGAAGCTCAACAGCGCTTCCTGTTCGTTGGCCCTCGGCTCAAAATTCAGGTGCAGGCCCAGGTCGCTGCTGCCCACGACGCGGGCGGAGATGGTGCCAAGATCGGCCAGCTTCAATTGTGCGCGGGCACCGGGATCGGCCTTGAAGCCGCTGGGCATGGTCAGCAGCGCACCATCGACGGACAGGTCCAGAACCGTCACCTCCCGGTCGGTGCCACCAGAGACCAGGTGAGCGGGCAGGTCGGTCGGGATGCGGTCATGTCCACGCCGATCCCCGGCCACCGATTGGCGCAGGGTGGTCAACAGGCGGGTCCGCAGGGCGGAAACCGAGCGTTGCGTATCGGCAATACGGGTCTGCACCTCACCGGCGATGGTCCCGGCCTCGTCAATATCGGTGCTGATACGGATCACACTTTCCGAGACCTGGGCGGCTCCATTGGCCGATTCCTCGGCATTGCGGCCGATTTCGGCACTGGCGGCGGATTGTTCTTCCACTGCGGCGGCTGTGGCCGTGGCGGTGTGGTTGATTTCTTCCACCACATGGATCACGGCATTGATGCCCGCGACGCTGCCTTCCACGGCGGCGTGCACCGCTTCGATCCGCTTGGCGATATCTTCGGTGGCATTACGGGTCTGGTTCGACAGGCTCTTGACCTCCGACGCCACCACGGCAAAGCCCTTGCCGGCCTCACCGGCCCGCGCGGCTTCAATGGTGGCATTCAGGGCCAGCAGGTTGGTCTGTTCGGCAATCTCGGCAATCAGGCCAACGACAGCACGGATCTCACCCGTTGCCTCTGCCATGCGGGCGACAGCGCCCTGGGCGTCGCGGGCGCTGGCCACGGCGCGGTTGACCACCTGGTTCGACAGGCTGGCCTGCCGGGCAATCTCGGTGCCCGATGCGCCCAGCTCCTCTGTCGCGGCGGCCACATTCTGGGCATTGGCAGAGGTCTGCTCCGCGATGGAAGAAAGTACAACAGCGTTATTCCGCACCGAACCCATGGCCTGGTCCAGCCGACCCATGCCCCCCACCACGCGCTGGCAGCTCTGTTCCACCCCCTGCCAGGTGGCGATCAGATCGGTTTCGATGGCGTCGCAGGTCTCCAGCAGGCGCATGCGGGTTTCGGCGCGCGATTTCGCCTCGACCACCATCCGTTCTTCCTGCGTGAAGGCCAGCTTGGCGCGGGTGGCGCGCAATTGCCCGAACACGCCCCGGAATTCCCGCGCGGCGGGCATGTCGATGCGATATTCGGCGCGGTTGGCGGCGATGGCATCAAACGCTTCACGCATCGCATTCGTCGGGCGACGGATGGTCACCATCAACCAAATCCCGGCACCAACGGTCAGGGCCAGACCCAAAGCCACAATGACCCCCTGAATCATCAGCAGGGAATCATGCTGTTCTTCGCTTTCGGCCAGGGCCTCCGGGCCATGGGCCAACTGCATTTCGGCCAACTGGCTGATAACATCGGCAACGGGATCAATGGTCTGATAGAGTCTATCCCTGATCAGCGTATCCAGGGCGGCGCGGTCCTGCGCCTTCATGGCGGCCAGAAGGGCGCTAACCGTCTGATCGGCGACCCCCAGCAGCGGCTTGACCTTGGCAACCATCTCTTCTTCATCGGGGTCCATGTCCGACCCGGTGAAATCGCCCCATTCACGGCGAATGTCTATGTGGGCCTTCTCGATCGACTTGATGCCTTCTTCCCAGATGAAATTGCCATTACGGACCTTGTGCGAGGCATCGACGATGAAGACGGCATAGGCATCCGATACGATCTTCAGCCGCCGCATATGGACCACCGCTTCTTCGTTCAGATGGGCCATCCGCTGATGCCCGTCATCAATGCCCTTCATGCCGACACCGGCAATCAGCAACTGAAGGAGCAGCATGACAGCGAACACCAGGGTCAGACGTCCGCGCAGCGAATTCAACCAATGCCCTGCCACGGCAAGGGGGCCCGTGGCCTCGCCAGTGCCATTGCGGATACGGCGGTTGCCGGCGCGACCGGCGCGGAAATCGCTGTAGAGGGCTTGTGCTGCCGCAATGTCGGCGCGCGACGGCTTGCTGCGGATGGAGATATAGCCCGTAACTTTCCCATCCTCGATCACCGGCGTGACATTGGCCCGGACCCAGTAATGGTCCCCGTTCTTGCACCGGTTCTTGACCAGCCCTTCCCACGGACGGCCCGCCTTCACCGTCTCCCACAGATCGGCGAAGGCTTCCTTCGGCATCTCGGGATGGCGGATAAGGTTGTGCGGGGCACCGATCAGTTCCTGTTCGGTAAAACCACTGATGGCGATAAAGGCATCGTTGACGAAGGTGATGCGCCCGCCTGTGTCGGTCTTCGACACCAGCAGATCACCGTCGGTCATGTCGATTTCACGGTTCGTCACGGGGCCATTGTCACGCATCGCAGGTCAAGCTCCAGAAATTACTGGCAATGGCTGTTTGCTATTGGGCAGCCAAAGCATTGTTCGGTTGAAAAGTGGGTTGCAACCGATGCTCAAGATAGAAAATATACAACATCCCGCTCAGCTCGGCGAGTTTCTATTTAAGCACCCAACCACTACTCCACCACCATTGGCGGAACATTGGTCAATGGTCACTAAGTGACCAACTGTGCTGTTGCTGATGAAATTTGTACACCGGTTACCGCCTATCCTAGGGTATAGGCCACCCGATATGGCGGGTTGAAAACCCAGCAAAGCCGCGATAGTTCAAGTCAGAAGACGGGACAGGACAGCATTCAGCCGCTCACGGCCCTCCCTGGTCGCTGACAAGGTATCGCCATTCATTTTCAGCATGTTATGCCGGATCAGCCATTCCAGTTTGGCTGGACTGACCCAATGTTCCAGCGGGTTACCGGTTTCCATTCTGACCCTCTCCAGCGGCACCCCTTCCGACAGGCGCAGACCCATCATCAGCATTTCCGTCAACCGGTCGGCATGGGCCACCGCCTCGAACGGTTTGGCGCCCGTGCCATGCGCCAGGGTGCGGTCCAGCCAGATCTCTGGCGCGCGGTGGGTGCGGGTGGCGACCTTGCCCTGACCGGGCAGGGTCAGGCGGCCATGCGCCCCTGGCCCGATGCCGACATAATCGCCATAGCGCCAGTAGGTCAGGTTATGGCGACTTTCCTCGCCCGGCCGCGCATGGTTCGACACTTCATAGGCGGGCATGCCGGCCGCCTCCAGCACCTCCTGCGTCGCGGCATAGAGCTCCCCCTGCACCTCCTCCTCGGGCAGGACCAGCTCGCCTCTGGCATGCAGGGTGTGGAACTGCGTCCCCTCCTCGATGGTCAGCTGATAGAGCGACAGGTGCCCGACAGCATGGTCCAGCGCGCGCGACAGCTCGTCGCGCCAGCCCGCTACCGTCTGCCCCGGGCGGGCATAGATCAGGTCGAAGCTGTAGCGGGGGAAGATGGACCGGGCCAGGCCGATGGCGGTCAAGGCCTCCTCTGCCGAATGGCGCCGGCCCAGCGCCTTCAGGTCGGCCTCGTTCAGGGCCTGGATACCCAGACTGACCCGGTTGACCCCGGCGGCACGGAAGGCGCGGAACTTGTCGGCCTCCACACTGGTCGGGTTGGCCTCCAGCGTCACCTCTGTTCCGGCGGGCAGGCCCCAGCGCTCATCGGCCCGCTTCAGGATGGCCGCCACCGTCGATGGCGGCATCAGCGACGGTGTGCCGCCGCCGAAGAAGACGGAGGTCAGGGTGCGGCCCGGTGTCAGGTCTGCGAAATGATCCAGCTCGCGCAGCATGGCCTCGACCCAGCGCGGCTGATCCACCTTTTCCCGGACATGGGAATTGAAGTCGCAATAAGGGCATTTGGACGCGCAGAACGGCCAATGCACATAGAGCGCGAAACCCGGATCGGGCGCGGTGGTCATCTCGACATCGTCCTTATACCAATCCGCCTTGATCGTGACCGATCAAGGGAGATTTAGTTTTCCCTCATGTGCCGGGCGCCGCCATCCCGCGGCTTGGCTTGCGGCGCATGAGCGCCGGGCTGGCGGTCGCCAGCCTCCAATCTGCCAAAGGTCAAGCCTTCGGCAGATTGGCTTTATAAACATCTGCCTTGAAACCGCAGGGGCGGGCCGACAGTCCTTGGCTCGCAGTCAATCTGTCGGCTGATGGGTATTAAACGATCTGGCAGGCTGTTGAGACAGGAATTTTCCGCAGCCTGCCCATCACGCCGCCGCCTTGCGCGCGTCGATCCAGCCCTGCACCACTTCCTCCAGGATCGGCAGGGTGACGGGGCCGTTGGTCAGGACCGTATCGTGGAAGCCGCGGATGTCGAATTTCGGCCCCAGCGCGGCCTTGGCCTTCTCCCGCAGCTCCAGGATCTTGTTCATCCCGATCTTGTAGCCCAACGCCTGACCGGGCCAGACGAAGTAGCGGTCGATCTCCGTGCGGTTGTCGGCGATGGGGTTGGCGGTGTTTTCATCCATCCAGGCGACCGCCTGTTCGCGGGTCCAGCGCTTGTGATGGATGCCGGTATCCAGCACCAGACGCCCAGCGCGGAACAGTTCGGAGATGATGCGCCCCGCCTCCGACAGCGGTTCCTTGTAGAAGCCGTAATCCTTGGCCATGCGTTCGGTATACATGGCCCAGCCTTCGCCATAGGCCGTGTCCCAGGCATATTTGCGGAAGGTGGGCAGGCCTTCCACCTCCTGCGCGATGGCGATCTGCATATGGTGGCCGGGCAGACCCTCATGATGGCACAAGGCCTCCAGATCGTGGCGCGTCTGCACCGACATGTCGACAAGGTTGGCATAGAAGACGCCGGGGCGCGTGCCGTCAGGGGATGACGCTTCATAGAAGGCGCTGGGGACGGCGTTCTCGCGATAGGCCTCCACCGGCTTCACCACCATTTTGGCCTTGGGCAGGGTGCCGAACATTTCGGGCAGGCGCGCCGCCATCGCATCAATATAGCGGGTGGCGGTGGCCAGATATTCCTGGCGGCCGGCATCGGTATCGGGGAAGCGGACCGACGGGTCGGTGCGCACGAAGGTGAAGAAATCCTGCACGCTGCCCTTGAAGCCCAGCTTGGCCATGGCGTCCCGCAGTTCGCCATGCAGACGCGCGGTTTCCGCCAGACCCAGGGCGTGGATCTCATCGGCATTCATGTCCAGACCGGTATGCAGCTTGATCTGCGCCTTATAGAAATCGGCCCCCTGCGGCAGGGCCCAGACGCCATTGCTGTCCTTCTGCTGTGTCGCCAGATCGGCGACACTGGCCAGGAACCGCTCATAGGCGGGCTTCACGCCCGTGACCAGGGCCTTGGTGCCGGCGGCGATCAGGGCCTTTTTCTCTCCCTCCGCAATGGTGAGCTTGCCCACCTTTTCCTTCAGGTCGGCCAGCAGCGGGCTGTCCGCCTTTGCCCCCTTCTCAAACGGCGCACCGGAGATGACGTTGCGTGCCGCTTCACTGATGCGGCCAAAGCTGAAGGCGGGGGGCAGCACGCCGGCCTTGGCCTCGCGCCGCATATTCTCCGCCGCGATATCGATGACGGCGGCGATGCCCTCCAGCCGCTTTACGTAATCGCGCGCATCGGTGGGATTGGCGACGGCGTGGTAGCCGATCAGGAAGGAGGGGATGTCGGTATGCGCCCCCTGAAGGTGGCTGACGGCATAGCCATGCCGCCGCCAGCGATAGGTGTCCAAGGCGCGCTGCAGCTGCCCTTCAAACAGCTTGTAAGAAACCCGCGCCGTGGGCGACAGGGCGTTGATGTCAAAAGTGCGCAGTGCCTTTAACTGTTCGGCGGTGATCGACAGGTTCAGCTGCTGGAACGCCTCATCCGCCAAGGTCCAGCCATCATGGGGACCGGGCAGACCCATGCGCGTGCGCTGTTCCGGGCTGCGGCTCAGATCATCCTGCCAGCACTTTTCCAGAAACTCGTTCAGCCCCTTGTCGGCGGGACTGTCCTGCCCGGCCAGCGCCAGACGCGGCATGATGCCTTCCAGCACCATAGCGGTGGCGGACAGGGCGAACAGGCCGGAAAGGGCGGTGCGGCGGGTAACGGCGGGCATGTTGGCTCCGGTGAACGGTCTGGATATCTCGGCCGCCATCCTACCGCGCCGCGCACCGGGGCCAAGACAAGCATTGTAAACAGGCTGTAACGATCAAGCCAGCGTGCGGTTTGTCTATCGATTCGTGGTGCAGGACGGGTCTATGGCGCCGGCTGGCCTCAGGGGACGGGAGACGACGGACGGCCCTGCACACTTGCGGCACTGGGGCTGCGCATCACGCTTTTGCCGGCGTCGGGGTTGGGTGTGTCGGTCATGCGATCCAGGCGGCGGTTGGGCGCGTCGGGATCGCCGAAAATCTTGCGCAGCCGATCATATTCCTTGCGGTGATGCTCCCATTCTTCCTGGAAGCTGGGGTCATTGCGCCGGCCATTGACGATGATCTCGTCCATCATGGGCGGCTGTTCCTTGGCCTGGGCTGGTTGCGGCTGCGTTGTCTGCGCCTTCACGGCCAGCGCCGTCATTAGCA
>CALRNG020000016.1:0-15990 GCA_943369495.1 Rhizobium sp. Q54 | reverse complement strand
ACATCCTTCCCCAACAATTGCCGCAGCCCCGCGATGCCGCGATGCACGGCCACTTTCAAGGCCCCGACGCTGACGCCGCTGGCCTCAGAGGCTTCCTTCAAACTCATGCCCTTGACCTTCAGCATCTCAATGGCCACCCGTTGCCGCTCCGGCAGCTGTGAGAGCAGCGGACCCAGATTGACATGGGGCGGCGCTTCCATCTCCGGCTGCGGCACAGTATCGGCCAGACCGTCGTCAAACTCCGTCTCCACCGCCCGGCTGCGATAGGTACGGCGCAACGCGTCCGACAGCCGGTTGCGGGCGATGGTGCCCAGCCAGGGACCGACGGGCCGTCCCGGCTGAAAGGTGGGCAATGCCTGATGCAGGGCCAGCAGCGTGTCCTGCACAAAATCCTCCAGATCGGCCGGTCGGGCCAGCTTGCCGCGCCCGACCGCCCGGACCAGGGGCACAGCGGCGCGCAAAAAGGCGCCATAGGCCGCACGGTCGCCCTCCTGCGCCGCCGTCAGCAACCGACCCAGATCCTCATCCTTGTCCGTCACCAGACACCCATCCGGCCCGGCACGGTCACTTGGGCGGCTGTGACGGCTTAACGGCGCCATGCTGCTCCAGGAACGCCTTGAATTTTTTGGCATCCAGGAAATAGAGGTCAAGGCATTCGTTAAACTTGTCCTGGTCCTTGATGGACTTGCAGAGCTGTTCGGCCTCCTCGTTCGCCGTCTGCTTCTGCGCCTTCTCCGACGCGCTCATGCCTTGAGCGGTGTTCTGCGCCAGGGCGGGCGGGGCAAGGACCAGCAGCAGCGCCGGCAGGAGGGTGTGCAAGCAGCGAACGGAGGACATGCGTTACCTCGTAATCTGGACAGGGTCGAGCAGGCGTCGCCACAGGCCGCGCATGGCGGCATCCAGCGACAAGAGCCCCGGCCCTGTCAGGAACAGGGCCAGCCCCACCATGATCCATGGAATCTGTTCCGCCGCAATGGCGATACCATTTTCCATCCCCTGCGGCGTGCGTCCGATGACCAGAAACAGTACCGCCGACATAACCGCCAGCCCAGCCGCCCCAATACGCCCGGCCAGCCCCAGTGCCAGCAGCAGGCTGAGCACGATCTCCGCCCCCGTGGTCAGGGGTGCAGCGATGATAGCGGGCATGAAGGGGACGGGATGTACATCGGTGAACAGAAAGACCTGACTGTCCCAGGTGAAGACGCGGTGCCAGCCGGCAGTGGCGAATGGCCAGGCCAGCCACAGCCGTCCCGCCAGCAGCAGCAGACCACCGCCCCAGCGCACAGGTGAAGGCGCCCCAACGGTGGGACCGGGATCGACCAGAAAGCGCAGCGATGAACGGATCATGACGGATCACCATCGGTTACGGCGGTGATCAGCCCATGGCCAAGCAGCAGCGCCAGCAGCGGGGAAAGCGCCCCAGCATCCGACAGGTGCCCGGCCGCAGTCAGAAGATCGGCCCCCTCACCCAGGGCCTGCACAAAGCCGCCGGCATCAGACGGCAGCAGCGTGGCCGCCACCAACAGGTCAGGGCCGCGCCAGATCAGTACCGCCGCATCCGGCCCCACCAGGGGTAGGGGAGCGGCAACAAACGAGAGATCGGCCCGCCCTTCGTACCACCCGGCAAGCGTACCTGAGGGACCGGCAACCAGCGCAGATGACGGCACCAGCGGCAGACGCAGGCTGGCCAGCGCTTCGGGTGCAAAAGCAGCCAACGCATCCAGCCCCACGGGATCGGCATCCGCCGCGAAATACGCCAGATGTGCCGCCCAATCTGCAGCTGCCAGCAGGGGCAGATCACCGTTCAGGTCGGCCCCGAACCCGGCACCATAGGCCGACAGCATGGCCGGTCTCGGCGGATGCGCCCGCAGATGTCGTTTCGCGGCCTCCGTGAAGGCATCATCCCCCATCGCCCTTTCCAGACTGGGATAGGCCTGGGCCAGGACACCGGTCAGGGCCGCCGTGACGGTGGCGGTATGGATGAACAGCGCCTTATCGACCGGCACCGCAGCGGGACGCAGGAAAGGCAGTGCGTGGGCGAACGCCCCGGCATCACCATAACAGGCCCCCAGCATGGCGCGTTGCAGATCGATCAGCATAGGGCCGCCCCCCGCACCGCATCTGCCTTCGCCGCCTGGGCCAGCAGCACCGGCAGCGGCGGCAGGGCCGTATCCCATTCCACCAGGGTCGGGCGCGGCCCGAAATAGCGGGTGACCAGGTCATACAGCGCCCAGACCGGGTCCGGCACGGCACTGCCATGATCATCGATCAGCAGGGTAGCGCCGTCGATATCCAGCCTGGCATGGCCCGCCAGATGGATTTCCCCGACCGCGTCACCGGGAAAACGCGACAACAGCCGTGCTGCATCCTGTCCCCGGTTGCGGGCCGAGACATAGAGATTATTGACGTCCAGCAGCAGGCCGCAGCCGGTACGGGCCACCAACGCCGACAGAAACTCCCCTTCCTCCATCTGGTCCTCCTGGAACCGCAGATAGACGGATGGGTTTTCCACCAGCAACCGCCGGCCCAGCGCATCCTGCACCCGCGCCACATTGCCGGCGACAATGTCCAGCGTCTCCCCCGTCAGCGGCAGGGGCAGAAGGTCGGGCACATGCGTGCCCGCCAAACCGGTCCAGGCCAGATGGTCCGACACCATCGCCGGCTCGAACCGCGCATACAGCGCCTTCAACCGGTCCAGATGCTCCCCGTCCACACCATCAGCAGCACCCAGCGACAGGGCCACCGAATGAAAGGAGATGGGGTAGTCCTGACGCAGCCGTTCCAGCTGCGCCAGACGCGGGCCACCGGGGACGAGATAGTTTTCCGCATGCACCTCCAGCCACCCGACCGGCTGCGTCGCCGCCAGGAAATCCGGCACATGCAGGTGCCGAAGCCCGACGCCGGCCGCATCGGCCAGGCTGGGTAAGGTGGGGGGATGGGCCGGGGGGCGCATGCGGAAACCTGCCGGAACGGCGATGCTTACTTCTTGGCCTTGGTGTTGGTGCCGTCAAAGGCGGCCATGCTGCCACCGGCGGCTTCACAGGCTTCCTTGGTCATGGCCTTGAAATCCTGGCCACTGTAATCGACCTTGGACTGGGTGGCGCAGGAATGACCGGCGGCCTTGTTGGCGCAGTCATTCTCACCGGCCTTGGACACGCCATAGCACTTCACCTTTTCGCCTTCGGCGGCATGGGCCGGGGCGGCGATGGCGGCCAGCGACAGGGCACCGGCAACAGCGGCGCCGAGGGTCAGGGCGGTCAGGCGGACGGAAGTCGACATGGGTGCGTTTCCTTTGAACGGGGTCCAGGGAGAAGCGGCGCCGTCATCGGCGTCCGTATCCCCTCATTCGCGGCCCTTCAGGAAAGGTTACGCCGTTTTTTGAAAAAAGTCGGATCATCGATAAAAAGTTAAAACTGTATGCATTTTCAATTGATGGGCAGTGTCCGATCCCAGATACGAAAACGGCGGGTCGGAATAGGCCGGCCCGCCGTTCACGGAGGTAAACTGGCATGAAGAAGATGCCGTTTATCCTTGTGCTTCGTATCCCGGTCTGGCGAGGGCGTGTCCTGCACGTCACCGTCATCCTGGGCCGAGGCTAAGGTGGGTGGGTCGGGTTCGCGAGACCCGGCCCACCTCCTCCGACTATAAGTGAAAATGCGGGGAGTTTCTAGCGCAGATGTCCGTCACACCGTCTCCGCCTTGAAGGGCCGCGTCATCAGCGCGTCGATGATGGCGTCCAGATCGGCCCCCTGATTCAACAGCGCGTCCACCGCCTGACAGAGCGGCATATCCACGCCCTTTTCCGCCGCCAGCTTGGTGACGGCACGGGCCGTATAGACACCCTCTGCCACCGACCGCCGCTCGCCCAGCACCTCCTCCAGGCTGCGGCCCTGGCCCAGCGCCGCGCCCAGCGACATGTTGCGCGATTGCAGGGACGAACAGGTCAGCGTCAGATCGCCCAGGCCCGACAGACCCATCAGCGTCTCCGCCCTGGCACCCAGACGCGCGCCCAGACGAGCGATTTCCGCCAGACCGCGCGTGATCAGGGCGGCCCGCGCATTGTCACCCAGATTGCGGCCATGGACGATGCCGCAGGCGATGGCCAGCACATTCTTGACGGCGCCACCCACCTGCGCGCCCACCAGATCATCCGACAGATAGGGGCGGAAGGTACGCCCGCCCAGGGCCGCCAGCAGACGGCGGCCCAGCGCCTCATCCCGGATGGCCAGCGTCACGGCGGTGGGCAGGCCCTTGGCCACCTCCGCCGCGAAGGTAGGGCCGGACAGGACGGCCACAGGCTGGCTGCCCAGCTCAGCTTCCGCCGCCTCGCTCATCAGACTGCCGGTTTCGATCTCGATGCCCTTGGCGCAGATGATGACGGGCACGCCCGGCTTCAGATCGGGCTTCAGCGCGCGGCAGGCGGCGCGCAGATGCTGCGCCGGGGTAACCAGCAGCAAAGCGTCGACATCCGCAGCATCGGTCATCGACGCCGTGGCGCGGATGGCGGGGTCCAGCTTGACGCCGGGCAGGAACAGGCTGTTCTCATGCCGGGCATTGACGCTTTCCACCACCTCGGTCTCGCGCGCCTGCAAAACCACCTCGGCCCCGGCGCGGGCCGCCGCCATGGCCAGCGCTGTTCCCCAGGCCCCGGCCCCGATCACACCGATGCGCCGCATGGCTTGTCCCCTTCGCTTATGTCCGGCCAGGGCTTGCCGCCCCGTTCGGGGACAAGGCTTAGCGCGCGGGGAGCCAAAAATAAACAGGGCCGGGCAGGATGATCCCCGCCCGGCCACGATTTGTCCATGCCTGGACCGATTTACTGCACGGCGGTGGCGCCGGCAGATGAGGCCTGGATCGCGCAGTTGGTGCCGCTGGCCTCGCACTGGATCAACGCGTCGGCGCGGGCCTGTTCCTCGGTCTCGCGGACCACCCAGCCAAAGGCACCGTCATCCGACATGGCCAGCGCCTTGGCGCCCAGGGCCTTCTCATAGTCGGCCACCACCTCACCGCGCAGATCGGCGGCATCGGTGTGGTCGCGGGCCAGTTCGCCCAGCGTGCTGCCGCCGGCCACGGCCAGACCATCGACGGAAATCACACGGCAGGTCTCCCGCGTCACCTCGGCGCAGCGGGACAGGGCAGCGATTCGCGCCTCGCCACCATCAATACCGGACGCATAGCCGATGGCGCCATCATCGGCGATGGCCAGGGCCTTGTGGCCCTCCAGCTTGTCATACATGGCGACCGCTTCCTGACCGACGCCGGACAGGTTCTCCAGGCCCTTGTCGACCGTGGCGGCATGGGCCAGAACCGGGAAGGCGATGATGGCGGCGGTGGCAGCCAGAACGAATTTGATCTTCGACATAATGTCCCTCCGTTGCATGTCGTGCCTTCCCATTCCGGGCGGCTTCGAGGGAAAAACATCGTGGAAACGCCTTGGTTCCTGCCCCAGTGCGGAAGTCACGAAATCACCCTGCTTTCGCCGGATTCCGAAGCAATCGCCACATTGACGCCATGGATCGGCGGCGTTGAACCCGGCATGATGCGTGCAAATCACAATAACGGGAGGATGCAATGCTGCTCTATGATGACGCGATCGCGCCGACGCCGCGCCGCGTGCGGATGTTTCTGGCCGAAAAAGCTATCGATATTCCGCGCCGGCTGGTGACCATCGGCAAGGGCGAGCACCTGTCGCCCGATTACCGTGCCCGCGTGCCTAGCGGTCGGGTCCCCGCACTGGAGCTCGATGACGGCACCGTGATTTCCGAAAGCGTGGCCATCTGCCGGTATCTGGAGGAACTCTATCCCGAACCCAACCTAATGGGCCGCGACGCCAAGGAGCGGGCGCTGATCGAGATGTGGCAGCGGCGGATAGAATTCGAACTGCTGCTGCCGCTGGCTGGGGTGTTCCGCCACACCCATCCGAAGATGGCCGCCCTGGAATGCCAGGTTCCGGCCTATGCCGAGGCGCAGAAGCCGCAGGCGGAAAAACGGCTGGCGCAGCTGGATCGCGACCTGTGCCTGACCGAATTCATCGCAGGCGACCGATTCACCATCGCCGACATCACCGCCTTCACCACACTGACCTTCTTCCCGCGCCTGTGCGCCATCACGCTGGATGCAATGCCCAATATCCAGCGCTGGCTGGCCAGCATTGCCGACCGTCCCAGCGCCAAGGCCTGAAGCAATCCTATGCGGGTATGCCCTACGGACAGGTCCTTGAAACCGGGCCGTAATTTGGCGGATATGAAGGCGTTTCTTAACGACTTCCCGCTAGACATTGATAATCATCACCTTTAGCTTGGCCGGAAAGCGAGACATCGGACGGCGTGCAGGGGGACAGGGGCATGGGGTTCACGACGGTATGGCGGCGTTCCACGGACCGTTCCCGCAAGCTGGCGACTGCTGTCGCCCTTGCTGCCCTGGTCAGTATCACGACGCCGGTTGCCGCCCGGGCCAAATACGCCTCCATCGTGATTGACGCCAAGACGGGCGAGGTACTGCACGAAGCCAGCGCCGACACGCGCAATTTCCCGGCCTCCATGACCAAGATGATGACCCTGCATCTGGTCTTCGACGCCCTGGATGCCGGCAAAATCCGGTTGAACCAGCAGTTGCCTGTGTCCCGCCATGCCTCCAACATGGAGCCCAGCAAGCTGGGCCTGCAGCCGGGTGACAGCGTCACTACCGAACAATGCGTCCAGGCCCTGGTGACAAAGTCGGCCAATGACTGCGCCGTCGTCCTGGCCGAGGCGCTGGGCGGCAGCGAGGCGAAGTTCGCCCGCATGATGACCGACCGCGCCCGCCAGCTGGGCATGACGCGCACCACCTTCCGCAACGCGTCGGGTCTGCCCAATGCCGGGCAGCTATCGACCGCCCGCGATTTCGCGCGGCTGGCACAGAGCCTGATCTATGATCACCCCAAATATTACCCGTACTTCGCCGCCACCTCCTTCACCTACAAGGGGGCTGTCCACCGCAACCATAACCGGCTGATGACCCGGTATGATGGCATGGACGGGCTGAAGACCGGTTACATCCGCGCCTCCGGCTTCAATCTGGCGGCCTCGGCGGAACGCAATGGCCGCCGCCTGATCGGCATCGTGTTCGGGGGCCAGACGGGCACCTGGCGCGACAACCACATGGCCGATCTTCTGGACGATGCCTTTACCGGCAAGCGTGCGGCACCCATGCTGGTGGCCAGCAACCAGTCCAAGCCGCCCAAGGGCAAGGCGCGCACCAAGCCGACGGCGTCGGAAACCATGGTGGCCGCCGTATCGGACAGCATCGTCGGCACCGCCAATGCCGCCCCCGCCATGGTCAATGTCAGCAGCGTGCCTGCATCCCGCGCCAATGGCGGCTGGGCCATCCAGGTGGGCGCCTATAATGACAAGGCGCAGAGCCAGCGGGCCGTCAATCAGGCCACACAGAAGGCAGGCACCCTGCTGGACAGTGCCACCCCGCACCTGATGGAAGTCTCCACGGCCAAGGGTACATTGTACCGCGCCCGCCTGACCGGCCTGGATGAGAAGACGGCACGCCGCGCCTGCGCACAATTGTCCCGGGTCGGACAGAAATGCCTGACCCTGCCGCCAGCCTGATCCCCTGTCCCGTATCTCCGGCACCGGCCCGCCCAGAACAAGGCGGGCCGTTTTGCTTTGGGTGGCGTACCCTGGATTGGATATTGTATACTCATTGACGGCGTCGGTGTTTTGCCCTTACTGCATCCCGTTAACCATTTTCATCGGTAATTCCATGGGCGCGCAGACAATCGCCATTGTCGAGGATGACAGCGATTTACGGGGCATGCTGGCCGACTTTCTGACCGGCCAGGGCTTCGATATCCAAATGGCACCGGATGGCGCCAGTTTCCGTGCCCTGATGGCAATGGGGACACCCGATCTGGTGATCCTGGATATCGGTCTGCCCGACGACCATGGCTACACGATCATGGAATGGCTGCGTGAACGCGGGGCCGATTGCCCCCCCATCATCATCGTCACCGGCGCCACCAGCCCGCGCGACCGCAGTGCCGGCCTGGACTTGGGTGCCGACGATTATATCTGCAAGCCGTTCGATCTGGGGGAACTGCTGTCGCGGGTGCGCGCCGTCCTGCGCCGCTCCACCCGCACGGTCCCGACAGCACCCACCAGCGACATGCATATCCGCTTCGGCCCCTGGCTGTTGAAGCGCGATGACCGGGAACTGGTGCATGAACCGGATGGGCGGGTCGTGGACCTGACGGCGATGGAGTTCGATCTTCTGTCGGTGATGGTGCAGCGGCCCAATCAGGTGTTGAGCCGGGATGAGCTGTTGCAATTGGCCCATACGCGCAAGGCCGAACCGTTTGACCGCGCCATTGATGTTCGTATCACCCGCCTGCGCAAGAAGATCGAGATCAATCCCAACCACCCCGGCTATATCCGCACCATCCGGGGCACGGGCTATATGTTCCACCCCGAGGGTGCTGTTTAACCTTTCAACAGCTTTGCCAGTTCCGGTCCGACAGTCGCCCCCTCCGGCCAGATCCGGACCATCGGCGCCGGATCACGCCGCCGGGCCATTTCCAGGAGCGGGCGTAGTTCAAAGCGGAACAGGCTGGGCGCCCCGTCCAGCACGATCAGGCGGGGCCGCATACCAGCGAACAGGGCCAACAGGGCCGCCGCCCGCCGCTTCTTCCAGGCACTATCCGCCCGCTTGCCATCGACATCCAGCATCAGGCCTGGCACGTCCCCGCTTTCCTGCGCGCCCGGCAGCCGGTACAGCGTCACGCCCGGCGGCAGGGGTACCGTGACGGGCATGCCGCCCCAGGCCAGCATCACCGCCCCGGCGCGCGCCAGACTTTCCGCCTGTTCCAGCCGTGCAGACACATCATCCGACCGCATCGGCTGGGCCCGGAACAGGATGGGGTGTGGATGCTGGACAAGGGTCATGGCGGGGTAGGACTGGACAGCGGGGGGCGGTTGCGTCACCACTTATACAATAAGGTGCCCCATCACAAACCGGCGCCGCAGGGAGGGACAATTGATCGCCAGCCTGACCGCACAGGTCGAGGCGCTTCGGCGCCTGCCCCTGTTCAAGGATGTGGAGACGGCGCAGCTGAAGCTGCTGGCCTTCACCAGCGAACCCGCCTGTTTTCGCGATGGTGACGCCCTGTTCCGCCAGGATGAGGCGTCGGACGCCGCCTATGTCATCCTGGAAGGGCGGGTGGACATGGTGATCGAGACCCCATCCGGCCCCATCGACCTGGGCACCTTTGCCGGCAGCGGTATCATCGGGGAGGTGTCGATCCTGTGCGACCGACCGCGCATGGCCACGGCCTTCGCCGTCGGCGATGTTGCCACCCTGCGTATCGGGCGCGATGCCTTTTTCCGCCTGATGGAGGAATTTCCCCGCATCGCCCTGCCTATGCTGCGCGATCTGGCCCGGCGTCTGGAATTTATGACGCTGGAGTTGAGCCGCGCGAAGGGCTGATGACGGATCACGGTGAGTGGAACTCATCGGGATCCGTCACGGCGGCGACTGCCGCCGCGCGGCACGTGCCGCGAAGCCAAGCCGACGGATGTCGGTGCCGGCGACTGAGGCCGGTGATCGGCTACGATCACCGGAACAGAGTATGCCCCTTCCCCAACCGGATGACTTCCCATGCCGGTCCGGCCTTTGGCATAAAGGGACTGGAACCGACAGACCGGGAAGGAACTGCCATGGCCCGCCGCGCCCCGAAAATGCTGCTGCCCCTGCTGCTGCCGCTCTATTTGGCCGCCTGTTCGACCAACCCCGTCACGGGGGACCGGCAGATGACGGGCCTGATGCCGCCCGAGAAGGAAGCGGCCATCGGCGCGCAGCAGCATCCGGAGATGCTGAAGGAATTCGGCGGCAAATATGCTGACGCCAAGGTCCAGGCCTATGTCGACCGGCTGGGCCAGCAACTGGCCGCCAAGACGGAAATTCCCGGCACCCGCTACACCTTCACGGTCCTGGACAGCCCCATCATCAACGCCTTCGCCCTGCCCGGCGGTTACGTCTATGTCAGCCGGGGCCTGATGGCCCTGGCCAATAGCGAGGCGGAGCTGGCGGGCGTGGTGGGGCATGAGATCGGGCATGTCACGGCCCGCCATTCCGCCGACCGCTATGGCCGTGGGGTGCTGGCGCAGGGTGGGGCCGTGCTGGCCGGTATCTTCCTGGGGCAGCAGGTGGGCCAGATGGCGCAGCAAGGCGCGCAGGCCGCCCTGGCCAGCTTCTCCCGCGGGCAGGAGCTGCAGGCCGATAATCTGGGTATCCGCTACATGACGGCCGCCGGCTATGACCCGCGTGAGATGGCGGGGTTCCTGTCCTCCATGGGCCGGCATGCGCAGCTGGAGGCGCTGCTGGCCGGCCAGCCGGGCAAGGCCGATCAGTTCTCCTATCTCCAGACCCATCCGCCCACGGGCGACCGGGCCGAACGGGCTGCGGCGGCGGCCAATGTGACGCCGGGCGCCAGCTATCTGGTCCGTCAGGATGAGTATATGCGGGCCATCGACGGCATGATCTATGGCGACAGCCCCGATCATGGTTTCGTGCGGGGCCGGGTCTTCGCCCATCCCGGCCTGGGCCTGCGGTTTGAGGTGCCGACCGGTTTCCGGCTGCTGAACAGCGACAAGGCTGTGGTGGGGATCGGCCCCGACGGCGCGCAGATGGTCTTTACCGACGCGCCGGGCCAGGGCGCGTTCAGCGCCGGGGATTATATCGTCAGCGTCTGGGCCAAGGGCGCACCCCTGTCCGACCTGCGCACCCTGTCCATCGACGGTATCCCCGCCGCCACCGCCATCACCCGTCTGTCCGGCCAGAACGGCCCTGTCTTCGCGCGGCTGGTGGCCATCGCCGGCACCAAGGGCAACTACTACCGGTTCCTGTTCACCGCCGGGCTGGAACAGGCGGGCCGGCTGGATGCGGGCTTCCTGGCCACGGCCCAGGGCTTCCGCCGCCTGAGCGCGACGGAGAAGGCCGGGCTGAAACCCTACCGCCTGAAGGTGGTGCAGGTGAAGCCGGGTCAGAAAGTAGCCGATTTCGTGGCCGCCATGCCCATCAAGGATTATGCCGAGGAACGGTTCCGCGTGCTGAACAACATCCCGCCGGGCACGGAGCCCCGCCCCGGCACCTGGATAAAGACCATTATCGAAGGCTGAGACGGGGCCGGTTATTGCCGGCCACACCCTGTCTCCTGTACCGTCCGCGCCCATGAAGACCATGCTGACCCTGCCGGGATGTGAAGAGACCACAGCGCAAAAAGGCCGCTGGCGCCTGCCCATCACCCTTGTCCTGACACTGGGCTTTGGCGGATTGATGCTGGTGGCGGTGGCCAGCGTCTTCTGGCTGGGTGTGCAGACATCGGGCCGTAACACCTACAACCTGCTGGCCGACAAGGCCGAGCTGGCCATGAACATGGTGGAGGCGCGGGTGCGCGCCCAGCTGGACCCCGCCCGCAATCAGGTGGATTATCTGACCAATCTGCTGTCAATGGGCGAGGTTTCAATCGACGATCAGGACCGGATCGAAACCCTGGCGCGCGGCGCGCTGGCCGCCACACCGCAGGTGGCGGGCATCGGCGTGGTGCGGGCCTCCGATGGCCGCCTGCTGGGCGCCACGCGCATGGCCAATACCGAATCGGCCTTTTCCATGGACAAGCCGGCGGATGCCGCCGAAATCCTGGCCGATGTGCTTCGCAGTGGATCGGCCCATTGGCTGGACCCGATCTGGGCGGATGAGATCGACACCACCGTGATGCCGGTGCAGGGGCCGCTGCGCAAGGACGGGCAGTTCCTGGGTGCCGTCGCCTCCGTCGTGGGCTTTAACGGCCTGTCGCGGTTCCTGCGCGATGCCGATAAGGGCATGGATAACAACATCTCGGCCTTCATCCTGTTCGATAATCATTACGTCCTGGCCCATCCGGCGCTGGCCGAACGCAAGTTCGATTTCTCCAAGGTCACGGGCCGCCCGCCTTTGCCGACCTTGGAGGAAGTGGGCGACCCCGTGGCAGCTGCCATCTGGTCCGTGATCGGGCCGGACGGGGTGGGCACCACGCTTGCAAAATGGAACGAAGGCCAGAAGGTCGATACCCGCGTGCATGAACGGCGCAGCGATGTGCATTTCCGGCAGGCGGAGGTGGATGGCATTTCCTATTTCTACCTGCTGCGCTCCATCTCCGACTATGGCGAGCATCCCTTCACCCTGGTGGCGGTGATGCGGGAAGAGGATGTGGACCGTGAGATCGAACGGTTCCAGCATCTGCTGGTCGTCGGGTTCAGCATCCTGATCGGGTCGGTCCTGGCCGCCATGGTCGTGGGCAGGATGATCAGCCGGCGCATCCGCCTGCTGTCCGGGGCCGCCGTGGCCCTGCGCGATCTGGATTTCCAGAATGTGCCGCGCCTGCCCGACAGCCGGTTCCGGGAGGTGGCGGACGCCGCCGCTGCCTTCAACGCCATGGTCAGCGGCCTGCGCTGGTTTGAGACCTATGTGCCGAAGTCGCTGGTCCTGCGCCTGATCCGGCGTGACGGCGCCCAGGCCGAAATCCCGTCGGAGGAACGGGAGGTGACGGTCCTGTTCACCGACATCAAGGGTTTCTCCGCCATGGCGGAAAAGATGTCGCCACAGGATACGGCGGACTGGCTGAACCGGCATTTCACCCGTATCGCCGCCTGTATCGAGGCGGAGGGCGGGACCGTCGACAAGTTCATCGGTGATGCCGTCATGGCCTTCTGGGGCGCGCCCGACGAGCAGCCCGACCATGCCGCTCGCGCGCTACGTGCCGCCCACGCCATCGCCAGTGTGGTGGCGGAGGAGGCGGAAGAAGCCCGCATCGCCGGGCGCCCGCCCGTCTGCCTGCGCGTCGGCGTGCATTCCGGCCCGGTGATCGTCGGCAATATCGGTGCCGCCACCCGCATCAATTACACCATTGTCGGTGACACGGTGAATACCGCCGCCCGCCTGGAAGCGCTGGGTGGGGAGATGATGGGCGACGAATGCTATGTCGTGCTGGTCAGCGACGATACCGTCCGTGCCGCCGGCAATTGCACCATCGATATGCCGCTGGCCCCCATCGGCGCCTTCTCCCTGCGCGGGCGGGTGGCGCTGGTCGATGTCTGGCGGCTGATCGTGCCGTCATAAATCTTTCACCGCAGCGCACACTCGACATCCAGGTCCATAAGCGCCACTCTGCCCGCGGGTTTCCCCGAACGGTGTTCCCGTCTGGACCAGGGCATGATGATGCTGCGCCACCTTCTGCCTTTGCTGTTCTGCCTGTTCTGCGCCTTGCCCGTGGCGTCGCAGAGCGTGCTGCGTATGGGCAATGGCCCCGACAGCGAAAGTCTGGACCCGCACCGGGCCGTGGGCGCCGGCGACAGCCGCATTCTGACCGCTTTGTTCGAAGGGCTGCTGACCCCCGATGCGGCGGGACGCATGGTGCCGGGTGCGGCCGAACGGTGGAGCGTCAGTGAGGATGGGTTGACCTACAGCTTCACCCTGCGTGCCGATGGCCGCTGGTCCGACGGTACGCCTGTGACAGCGGGCGATTTCGTCTGGTCCTGGCGCCGCGCCGTGGACCCCGCCACCCGCCCGCTCTTTGCTGATTTCCTCTACCCGGTCCTGAACGCGCAAGAGATTGCAGCGGGGAAACTGCCCCCGGAACAGTTGGGTGTGGCCGCCCTGGATGACCGCACGTTCCAGGTCAGGCTGAAGGCGCCAAAGCCCAATTTCACCGACTACCTCTATCACCGCGCGACATATCCCGTGCACCGACCCAGCCTGGAAAAACACGGCGACGGCTTCACGCGGGCCGGCAATCTGGTCTCCAACGGCGCCTATATGCTGATCGAACAGGTGCCGCAATCGCATGTGACAGTGGCCCGCAACCCGCATTTCCACAGCGCCGCGCGCGTCGCCTATGACAGCGTCCGGTTCTACGCGACGGAGGACAGCCAGGCGGAACTGCGCCGCTTCCGCGCCGGCGAACTGGATGTAACGGAGACGGTGCCGCCCAGCCAGATCGATTGGGCGCGGGAGAATCTGCCCGCTGAACTGCGTCTGGCCCCGCGCGCCGGGATTAATTTCATCGCGCCCAACCTGCGGCGCGAACCGTGGAAATCGAACCGCGCCCTCCGCCTGGCCCTGTCGCTGGCCATCGACCGGGAAGGGATCGCGCGGCGCATCCTGCGCGATGGCGAACCCGCCTTCACCTTCGTGCCGCCGGGCCTGCCCGACTATGAGCCCGCCTTGCCTGCACAGGCCGCCTGGACCCAGGACGCCCGCGACGCCCTGGCCCGGCGACTGTTCCAGGAAGCGGGCTATGGCCCCGACAGGCCGCTGACCGTCAATCTTCTGTACCCGACCAAGGAAGCCAACAAGCAGATGGCGGTCGCCATTGCCGCGCGCTGGCAATCGGTGCTGGGCGTGAAAACGGTGCTGGAGAATCAGGAATCCAAGGTGGTGCTGGGCCGCATGCGCGACGGTTCCTACCCGGACCTGATGCTGCGCGAATGGTTCTGGATCTTCCCCGAAAAATATCTGGAAATCATGCGCAGCCGGGAACAGCGCAATGGTAATGGCTATCAGAACCCGGCCTTCGATACCGCGATGGAGGCGGCCGACCGCGCTGTCAGCCGTACGGATTTCGCCCGCGCCCTGCGGGAGGCGGAGGGGCTGCTGCTGGCCGATGCCGCCCTGATGCCCGTGACCTTTGCCACCAGCCGGCATCTGGTCTCCCCCCGCGTGGCTGGCTGGGTGGATAATCTGCGCGACAGCCATCCCGTGCGCCATCTGGCACCGCAATAATCGCGGTTGCATGAAATTCTCACCACGCACCGCTTAAGCCATTGAGCTTTTGTTGGAATTCCGCCA
Source organism: Rhizobium sp. Q54 (assembly GCA_943369495.1). GTDB lineage: Bacteria > Pseudomonadota > Alphaproteobacteria > Azospirillales > Azospirillaceae > Niveispirillum. The sequence goes on along the minus strand of CALRNG020000016.1, from coordinate 1,122 downwards.
GCCTTCCCTGGGGTAAACCGACGGTCGGAGGGTGGGCGCATGGGCGCTGACAGCTGGCGGTTATGGCCGGCAAGGGCCTTGCGCACGGTGACGGACCTGTTCCTCCCCGCGCCCATGCGCGAGCGTGGCTTTGATGAAAAGGCGCTGCTGCGGGCCCGTGCCTTCATCCGTGTCACGCTGCTGATCCTGGCGGGCATTCTGGTGCTTTACACCGTCTGGGCGGTGAATGAGGGGCCGTTCGATCCCGTCAGCCTGGCCTGGGCCGTCTATGCGCTGCTGGTGGGCGGCAATCTGGTACTGGTGCGCCTGACCGGTCGGTTTCATGAGATCACCATCGCCAACAACCTGGCGGGCCTCAGCCTGATCGCCATCCTGCTGCACTATACCGATGGCATCGCCTCCCCCCTGGTGCCGCTGTTCCTGACGGCGCTGGCCACAACGGGCAATTTCGGCGGTAACCGCGCCATCCTTTATTTCTTCACGGGCTTCCTGGCCGTGATCTGCGGCACCTATGCTTGGCAGTTGTATAGCGGCGAGGGGCCGGACGATATCCACAGCCGATTCGCCTTCCTGCTGACGGCGCTGCTGCTGCTGGTCCTGGCCAACCTGTCCTCACAGTCGGCCCGCACCAAGACGCGGCGCATGCTGGCCCAGGCCCGCGATGCCGCCATTGAGGGGCGGCGCCGGGCCGAAAAGACCCTGGTGGACCTGCGCGACGCGCAGGCCCAGATGATCTTGCAGGAAAAGATGGCCAGCCTCGGGTCCATGGTGGCCGGTGTCGCGCATGAGGTGAACACGCCCGTGGGTCTGGCCGTCACCGGCGCCTCGCAACTGCGTGCCGAAACGGCCAGCATCCTGGCGCTGGCCGCACAGGGTCAGCTGCGCCGATCCACCTTCGATGAATATCTGAAACTGGTGGATGAGTTGGCGACCCTGATCGAGAAAAACGCCACGCGTGCCGCCGAACTGATCCTGTCCTTCAAGGAAGTGGCGGTGGATCAGTCATCCGATGCCCGCCGCCCCTATGATCTGCGTGGCTATGTCGGCGAAGTGCTGGCCAGTCTGGCACCGCGCATCCGCCATGCCGGGCACAAGGTGGAAATGGCCGTGCCCGATGGCATC
>CALRNG020000015.1:0-16122 GCA_943369495.1 Rhizobium sp. Q54 | reverse complement strand
GCCTCCACAATCGCCGCATTCAGCGGGCGGATGAAACGGGGTGTCACCTCTGACGGTTTGATCATGACGCTGCACCCGGCCAGCAGGGCCGGAATGGCATCAATCATCGACAGGGTCAGGGGAAAGTTCCAGGGGCTGATCACGCCGACAAGCTCATATGGCACCCAGTGCGGGGCATGGCGGATGGCTGGATTGGAACGGCCCGCCGTCCAGCCATCGGGCAGGATGCCCGGCGTCGCGGCGATCCAGCCGGCGATGGAGCCGCGCACCCCGTCCACCTCCATCCGCGCAATGCGGTCGCGACCCGTATCGACGGCAAGTGCCGTCGCCAGGGCACCGCGATGGCGCTCCAGCGCCTCGGCAAACCGGCGCAGCGCCAGCGCCCGCCCCTCCAGCCCCAAGGCGCGCCAGCCCTTCTGGGCCAGACGCAGCCGCGCGGCCAGCGCCGCCACGGTTGCGGCATCGGTGGCGTTGATCTGATGATCAATCTGTCCGGTGCGGGGATTGCGGACCGGAATCTCCATGACGCCCCTCCTTGTTAATGATATAAAAGTATATCATTATGGGAATGGCTGCGACAGAAATTTCAGGTGCGCTGAAAAAGGCGCCAAATGGGAGACAACAGATGTCACGCGATGCGACCTATATGGCCCTGGCGCTGCAGGTCACCTGCCATGCCATCAACCGCTGCACCGATGTGACCACGGCGCGGTCCCGGATGCTGGACAGCATTGCCCGCATCCGCGAACAGATCATCGCGTCCAAGCGCTTCATCGGGCCGGACGTGCGGCTGGTGGTGCTGCCGGAATATTTCCTGACCGGATTTCCCATGGGCGAAGGACCAGCCCTGTGGGCGGACAAAGCGGCCCTGACCCTGGATGGCCCGGAATATATGGCACTGGGCGAGGCAGCGCGCGCCGCTGATTGTTTCATTGCCGGCAATGCCTATGAACAGGACCCGCATTTCCCCGGCCTCTATTTCCAGGCCAGCTTCGTGGTGGCGCCGCAGGGCAATGTCATCCTGCGCTACCGCCGCCTGATCTCCATGTTCGCGCCCAGCCCCTATGATGTCTGGGACCGTTATGTGGGGGTCTATGGCACCGACGTCATTTTCCCCGTGGTGGAGACGGAGATCGGGCGGCTGGCCGCCATCGCGTCGGAGGAAATCCTTTATCCCGAGATCGCCCGCGCCCACGCCCTGCGCGGGGCGGAGATTTTCGTGCATTCATCGTCGGAGGTGGCAAGCCCGCTGGCCACGCCGAAGAATGTCGCCAAACAGGCCCGCGCCATCGAGAACCTGGCCTATGTCGTCTCGGCCAATTCGGCCGGCGTCGCGGATGTCGCCATCCCCGTCGCGTCTACCGACGCCAGCTCCAAGATTATCGACCATCGCGGGCAGATCCTGGCAGAGGCCGGGTATGGGGAGAGCATGGCCGCCTTCGCGCCTATCGACCTGGGAGCGCTGCGCGCTTGGCGCCGCCGGCCCGGCATGGGCAACATGCCAAGCCGCCTGCCGCTGGGCCTGTTCGCGGATGCCTATGCCCGCGGTGAGGCGCAGCTTCGCAACGGCCTGCTGAACCCCGACGGCACGCCGCGCGCGCCGGACCCCGCCTTCTACCGCGAGCGGCAGCTGCGGGTGATCGAGAAACTGGACCGATCCGGGGTTATTTGACCGGTACAGCGACATTTTTGCTTTCGCCGCCCACCATAATGATATACTTTTATACCAAATGAAGCCGATACAAGCCGGCCTTCTCCAGAACTGGGAGTTTGAAGGGACATGAAGCGTTCGATGTTGCGCACCATCCTGGCCGCCACGGCCCTGACCCTGTCCATCGGACTGCCAGCACAAGGCGCGTCCAAGCAACTGGACCTTAACGACCCTGCCGATGCGCTGGTCGCGATGCGCAAGCTGCAATGCCATCTCGAAGATGGCAAACCCGCCTTCTATGCCTGGTCCGGCGATGTCTTCGCCCGCCGTCGGGGTGAGGCGGACAAGAAGCTGTTCAAGGTACTGGGTATGAATGTCCGCGCCTGCAAGACGGTGGACGACCCCAAGTCGGGCAAGGGCTTCCGTCTGGTCAGCCGCGAGATCCTGCTTTATCTGGACCCCGTGACGGGCCAGGTGCTGCGCCGCTGGACCAATCCCTGGACCGGCAAGGAACTAGAAGTGCTGCATGTCGCCAACGACCCGGTGAATAACAGCTTCGGCAGCATCGGCCGCGATGGCAAGCCCACGCCGTCGCTCTTCACCAGCATTGGTAACGCCGCGTTCGTGTCCTTCACGGTGCCGCTGTTCTACCCCAACCCGCTGGCCGGCGAGTATCAGCCCCAGGTGGGCGGCACCTATCACGCCACGGAGATGTTCAACTTCTCCATGGACAAGGACAAGCTGGTCAGTCCGAAGACCAAGTCAGCCGATGATGCCGTCGTCTCCTGGACCCGGCTCTCACAATGGTTGCCCTGGATGGAGATGGGGGACCGCGAAGGCATCCTCTATTTCAGCACGGTTGGTGCGCGCGTCCCGGATTTTGAGGCGTTGCACGATACGATGAAGGCGGAAATCCGCGCCACCTTCCCGATCTATGCCGAAGCGCCGCCGCTGGATGATCCGCGCCGTAACGAGACAAGCTGGACCTACTACAAGAAAGTCATGGAAGAGCGCCGGGCGTCCGCGCCCAAGGCGAACTGATCCCGCCGGCACAACAGGCCGGCCCTGCTGACAGATGACCCATCGGCGGACAGGTGACGCCGGCTAATGCCGGTGTGTGCCCTTCGTTTGCCCACAAACAAGGCTGGGAGTGCTCACGTCATGAAACACCGTATGTTGCGATCCACCTTTCTGATGGCCGGCGTCGCTCTGGCATCGGGCAGTGCCCTGGCCCAGACAGCCGAGCCTTTGCTGCTGGAGGAGATCATCGTCACGGCGCGCAAGCGGGTTGAAAGCCTGCAGGATGCGCCGCAGGCCATCACCGCCTTCAGCGCCGCCGATATCACCGAAGCGCGCATCACCGGCATCGACGATGTCGCCACGCTGACGCCGGGCCTGAACTATGCCCCGCTGTTCGGCCCGGCCGCCGCCACGCCGATCATCCGCGGTTCCACCCAGACCTTTGGCGCCCCCAATGTCGGCGTGTTCATCGACGGCATCTACCTGACCGGCAAGGCCGCGATGGATATCGCCCTGTCGGACCTTGAACGGATCGAGGTGATCAAGGGGCCGCAGAGCGCGCTTTACGGCCGCAACACCTTTGCCGGTGCCATCAATTACATCACCAAGGCGCCGCAGATGACCATGGGCGGCGAAGCGGAGATGACCGTCGGATCGCATGGCATGCTGGAAGGCCGCGCCAGCATCACCGGCCCCATCATTGACGATAAGCTGGCATTGCGGGTCGGCGTCAGCCACAAAGAATTTGACGGCTATTACCGCAGTTCCATCGACAATGGCCGCATCGATTTTGAGAAGACACAAGGTGTAGCGGCCGATGCCCTGTTCACCCCGACAGAGGCCTTGTCGGCACGGCTGCGCTTCTCCTACGCCAAGGATGACAGCGGCCAGCCGGCCAGCGCGGTTGTCCGCGCCAATGGCATTCCGCGCACCGTAGCGGTCGCGCTGAATGGCGGCATCCCGGTGGGCAGCCCTCAGACCTATGTCGGGGAGTTGCCGGAACTGGGCAAGTATTTGCCCGTCAATACCCAGCGCCGTATCGCCGCCGAACAGGCGGACTATGGCAACCGACAGGAAACCTACCGCACCAGCCTGGCCCTGGATTATGATCTGGAAGCAGTGACGCTGACCAGCATCAGCGCCTATAACAAGCGCGACAACGAATACCAGATCGACGGCGACAACACTGTCTGCGAAGACCCGCTGGGGTGCCGCAATTTCGGCCCGCCCCTGCCGACCTTCCGGCCCATCGCCTTTCGCCAGTCGCAGTTCGCCACCTCGTCCGAAGACAATACGACCAAGGATTTCAGCCAGGAACTGCGCGCCAGTTCGCCAGATGAAGGGCAGTTCCGCTGGATCGTCGGCGGCTTCTATTACTGGTCGAAGGTAAAGGCCGTCCAACGTTCCCTGTCGCCGATGCTGCCGGCCCCGCCGGCCTTCGGCTATCCCCTGTCCGAACTGGGCACGGAAGCCAAGAGCCTGTTCGCGTCGGTCGCCTATGACGTCACCGACGCCCTGACCATCACGGCGGAAGCGCGGCAGGAATGGGAAGACCAGACCTATAAGCAGCGCCCCACGGTGACGGCGGGCGTGACGGCGGGCGATGCCTCCCTGCGCAACATCAACCTGAAGCAGGATTTCAAGTTCTTCACCCCGCGCGTCATTGTTGACTACAAGATCAGCGATGACGTGATGGCCTATGCCAACGCGGCCAAGGGCACCAAAACGGGCGGCTTCAATACCGGCCTGCGCGTTCTGGAAAGTCAGTTCACCTACCAGGAAGAAAGCTCCTGGAACTATGAGGCCGGGCTGAAGACCAGCTGGCTGGGCGGACGGGCCACCACCAACCTTGCCTATTTCCACACGGATTGGAAAGACCAGCAGGTGGCCTGCCAGAACCCGGTCACGGTCGGGGGCACGTCGACCCAGCGCACCTATACCTGCAATGTCGGCCAGGCCGTCATTAACGGTATCGAGGTTGATGCCCAGATGCGCCTGACCGATATCCTGACGGCCAGCGTCGGATATTCCTGGACCGACGCCACGTATGAGAAGTTTGTGGATGACAGCCTGACGGCGACCCTGGCTGCCGGTGGCCTGCCGCCCATGAATTTCGACGGCAAATATCTGCCCTATGTGCCGAAGAACAAGCTGTTCGCCAGCCTGAAGGCGGAGTTCAACCTGTCGCCCGACATGGAAATGTTCATTCGCGGTGACGTGAACTATCAGAGCAAGTCCTATATCCGCGCCGACAACCTGGCCTATATCGGCGACAAGACCGTGGCGGATTTCCGTACCGGCCTGCGGATGGATAGTGGCCTCAGCGTCACCCTGTTCGTGGAGAACGCCTTTGATGACCGCACGCCGCTGACCGCGGTGCGCTTCTTTGACAGTGTCAATTTCTCCATCCCGGCGCCGCTGGTGACCGGTGCTGTCGGCCGTAAGGCGGGCGTGACGGTGAATTACAGCTTCTGACGGCACGGGGGCTCAGGGCGGCGTCCCTCCTCCCCTGTCAAACGCCGCTGCCCGCTGCCTGTTGGCCGGCCCGTTTCCTTCCCTGACCGGATGGCGCGGCGCCGGCCTTCTTTTTGAAAGGCCCATCCATCATGAAGAAACTGACCCTCGCCCTTCTGGCGGCCCTGGCACTTTCAAGCCCGGTCCTGGCCCAGGACAAGCCCGCCGCCGGGGAGAGCGCCGAGTATGACGGCGTGCGCTACAAGCGTGCCACCATCCTGACCGCGGACCTGGATCGGTCGCTGACCTTTTATCGCGATCTGATGGGATTGAAGGTGGAGGTGGAGATGCCGCTGAAGCCCACCTCCTACGCCTATGTCATGTTCAATATCGATACCAAGGCGCAGATGCGGATGGCCATGCTGTCCTCTGACAAGCAGCAGCGGACCCTGGCCATCATCGAGGTGAAGGGCGCGCCCATCAATATCCCCACCAGCCCCCGCTCGCATTCCATGGTGCTGGAAAGTCCCGACCTGCCCGGCATGGCCGCCCGCGCCCGCGAACGCGGCCTGACCGTGTTCAAGGAACTGGAACTGACCACCGTAGATGGCCGCAAGGGCAAGGAACAGGGCATGCTGGACCCCGACGGACATTTGGTGATCCTCTACCAGCTGAACCCGTAACCCGGCGACCGAGATCGCGGCAGAGTGAGGCGCATGCCCTTCTGAGGGCATTACGGGACGGCATGCGCCCCAATATGTGTTGCGGATTTCCCACAGGCCCAAACGCAGATGCGACTTATTATTAAATCGACTTGATAGTCACTATCACTCTTATTATGTGCCGCCGGTATAAAATTCAATAAATGGAGCTGGCAGCTTGATGTCCCGTCATCCCTTTGGCCTGATCGGCCTGTTACTGTCCAGTGCGGCCGCCCTGCCCGCGCTGGCTCAGTCCGCCCCAACGGACAAGACCCCAGGTGCCGTCAGTGAAGTAGCGGAAATCGTGGTTGTGGGCGGTCGTCAAGGGTTGAACCGGATACCGGGATCGGCCTCTGTGGTGGATGCCGAGGATTTGCGCCGCAGCCAGATTTTCACGGTGAATGATGCCCTGCGGAAGGTGCCGGGCCTGTTCCCGCGGGAGGAAGAAGGCGGCGGGCTGCGCCCCAATGTCGGCGTTCGCGGTCTGAATCCGACGCGGTCGACCAAGACCCTGTTCCTGGAAGATGGGCTGCCATTGGCCTTCGCACCTTATGGCGACAACGCGACCTATTTCCATCCGTCCGTGACACAGTATCAGCGGATTGAGGTGCTGAAAGGATCGGGCCAGATTGCCTTCGGCCCCAACACCGTGGGCGGTATCATCAACTATATCACGCCCAGCCCGCCGACACAGCCGGGCGGCACGGTTATGCTGCGCGCAGGCAACCGTGACTTTTATGAGGCGGAGGCCAGCGTCGGTGGAACTGTCGGCGAAACCGGTTTGCTGTTCACGGGCCAGCGGCGGGAGACGGATGGTACACGCCGTAACATTCGCCTGCGCACCAACGATGCCAGCGTCAAGATCGTCCGGTCCTTGACAGAAGGCCAAAGCCTGACGGCCAAACTGTCCTGGCATGACGAGGATAGCGACGTCCCGTACTCCGGACTGACCCGCGCGGAATATGCGGCTGATCCCCGCGCCAATCCCTTCACCAATGACGAGTTCCGTACCCGTCGGGCCGGCGCGTCGCTGGTCCATAAGGCGGCTTTGAACGACAATGACGATGTCACGACGGCGCTCTACGGAACGTGGTTTGACCGCGACTGGTGGCGGCAATCCAGCAATTCCGCACAGCGGCCCAATGACAGTAGCGATCCGCGCTGCGCTGGCATGGCCAACCTGAACACCACCTGCGGGAATGAGGGGCGGCTGCGCACCTACTACACCTATGGGCTGGACAGCCGGTTGACCTTGCGCCGCGATCTGGGGGCGCTGGATAGCGAGACGACTATCGGCCTGCGCGCCCACGGGGAGGAGCAGGAGCGCCGGCAGGTCAATGGCGACACGCCCACGGCGCGCACCGCCGGCAGCAGCGTCAATGCCGGCCTGCGTGAAGATAACCGCCGCGAGGTGGCCGCCTATTCCGGATTTATCCAGAACCGGTTTGGGATGGGGGCCTTTGCCATCACCCCCGGCCTTCGGGTGGAGAACATCAATTACGACCGCCTGAACCGCTTGAACAACAGCCAGGGCGAAAGCGATCTGACGGCCTGGATACCGGGCATCGGTGTCTCCTATACGGGATTAGCCGATACGACCCTGTTCGCCGGCATGCATCGCGGGTTTGCGCCGCCGCGCGTGGAAGACATCATCAGTACCACGGGCGGAAGTGTTGATCTGGACGCGGAGAAAAGCTGGAGCTATGAGCTGGGCCTGCGGGGTCAGGTACAGCCCGGTGTGACACTGGAAGCCAGCCTGTTCCGCATGGATTTCGACAATCAGATCGTCCCGTCCAGCGTGGCCGGTGGGGCGGGTGCCACGCTGACCAGTGCTGGCAAGACCCTGCATCAGGGACTGGAAGCATCGGTACAGCTGAACAGCCGTGACCTGCTGTCCAGCACGCAGCCCTATGGCTTTACTCTGTCGGCAGCCTGGACCTGGGTCGCGGATGCCGAATATCGGGGAACGCGGCTCAGCAGCATCAGCGGCTTTACCAATGTATCGGTCCGTGGCAACCGCCTGCCCTATGCACCAGAGAATATTGCGACGCTGGGGCTGCGCTTTAACCACGATGCTGGTTTCGACGGGTTGGTCGAATGGGTACACACGGGGTCGATGTTCACCGACGACATCAACAGCATCGGTGTCAGCGCCAATGGTCAGCAGGGGCGCATCGGACAGGCGAACATAGTCAACCTGTCATTCAGTCAGAAGATCAGCGACAGCGGCGTGACGGCTCTCTTCACCGTGAAAAATCTGTTCGACCGTACCTATGTGGTTGATCGGTCGCGCGGTACCATTCCGGGTGCCCCGCGCCTGATCCAGGCGGGCGTTCGTTACAGCTTCTAACAGGTCAAGAAGCGCTCGGGGTACCTTCGCCGTGAAAGCCGATGGCGGAGGCACCCCGATCCTGACTATTTCAGCCGCGTTTCCTTGATGCAGGTGCGGCGGACAAGCTGGTCATTCTCAAACCAATGCCAGGTGCGACCGCGATGATTGCCGCAGTCGGACAGCTGGATCATCTCATAGAGATACCAGCCGGGCATGTTCTTGCGTTCCCAGTACAGGCAGACGGTACGCGGATCGACCTCCCAGGCGTGGCCCTCGATCCGGTCGGTATCCCAGAAGATGCGACCGGCGCGGTATGTTGCCGGAAACACGTGCGTTTCCTGTCGCCCATCGTCCCAGGTATAGACATTGGTCTGGTGATAGGCATGCGGACCTTCTTCAGGGAAGGTGCAGGTCAGGTGCGACTTGTGCCGATCAATCAGATTGTTGTCGGTATCGACATGGGTATAGACACCGACCCATTCCCCGGCATGGCGGGCCAGAACCGGCATGCCCTTGCGAATATCCTCCATGACTTTCCTTCCCTGTTGCTGCGTGACGATGGCCGGCGGCCCGGCCCTCGAAGTTGGTCCATTTTTATACCATTTAACGCAGCCCCAAAAAAGCTATTTGTCCGGACAATTATCTACAGCGTATTCCTCAATCGCCGGCGCTGTTTCCGGCCACCCGAAAACAGCTCTATTCCCGCCACTCCCCCTCGACAGCGATGACCTGGACATCGGCCATGCCGTCGCGCAGTCGCTTGACATCGGCATAGTCGGGACTGTCCCAGAAGCGCCGCAGCGTCTCCATATCCGGCCACCGGCTGACCAGGATGGCGGCGCCATCGCCGAAATCACCCTCCAGAAGCTGGGCGTTGCGTCCGCGAAAGACATAGTGTCCCCCATGACGGGCCACCAGCTCCGCCGCCGCTTTGCCATAGCCCGCGATGAAGGCGTCGCGGTCGTGGATCCGGGCGGTGATGATCATATAGGCCGGCATCACTTTTCCTCCGCCGCCGGAAATCTTTCCGGATCGGGATAGCGGCCCAGCAGCAGCAGCGATGCCGCCCCCGTCAGAAGCATCACGGCGCCGACAAACAGGGCTTGGTCATAGCTGCCGGTCTGCACGAAGATGCGACCGAACATGTAGGGGCCGAACCCCGCCCCCATGGCGAAGAAGCCATAGACCAGACCGTAAATAGCCCCGTAAGACCGCATCCCATAATAACGGCTGACCAGGAAGGCCAGCATGTCATATTCCACGCCTGCCGCGAACCCGATCAGGATGACGGCAAAGGTGGCGACCATCGGCGTTGTCGCATCGCCGGTCAGCAGCCAGCAGGCGATGGCGGGAAGCGACAGGATGACGAAGGCCACACCCGGCGCCCAAATCCGGTCGATCAGCCAGCCGCCGATGATACGCCCGGCGATCACCGACGGGCCGATGATGCTGGCGATCTGTACCGCCTGCTGGACGTCCAGGCCCTTGGAGGTGAAAATCTTCTCCATGTTGGGGATGGGGCCGCCGACGGCGAAGGAAATCGGGATGAACGCGATGGCCAGCAGCCAGAACCGATAACCCTTCATCGCCTGCGCCAGCGACAGACCACGATGGGCCTGCTGGACAGGCGCGCCCTTGGCCTTGGCATCCGTCGTGTCCCGGAACAGGAAATAAGCCGTGGGCAGGGAGATCAGCAGGGGCAGCAGCGCCAGCCCGATATAGGCCATGCGCCAGCCAAATTCCCCGATCAGGTAATTGGCATAGAGCTTGGCCCCCGCCCCGAACAGGCCGGTGCCCAGCAGCGACAGACCCAACGCCAGCCCACGATGGGTGTTGAACCAGTTGCTGACGGCCCGCGTCCAGGTGATGGGCAACGTGCCCGCCCCCAGCGCCGACATCAACAGCCAGTTGATATAGAACAGCGTCAGCGATCCGTTGGACAGGGCGAACCCCGCCAGCGTAACGCCGAACAGCGCGACCGAGACCAGCACCACGGGCCGCACCCCGAACCGGTCAGCCAGCATACCGGCAATGGGTCCCATGACCACGGCGCCCAGCGTCATGATCATCAGGGAAAACATGATCTGATCGACAGCCCAGCCAAACTCCGCCGTCAGCGGGGCCACGAACACGCCGATCGTGTAGAAGGGAATGGGCGACAGGCCCGTGCCGATACCCAGGGCAGAGGCGACAACCACCTTCCAGCCATGGCTGAACTCCGACCGTGCGTCCGACATGTGCTCTCCCGGCGAAATGATATAATGATAGATCATTATTGCAGGCGAAAGCGACCCGGGGCAACCGGAAAGCGTTTATCAGAAGTAAAAACCGGGGGTGTCGCCGCTATTCCATCCCCAAACCGACATAGAGGTCGCAGAGCGGCATGGTTAGTTCCATGGAGGGCAGGGTCAGCAATGCGCTGCCCTCCATGATCTCCGGCTGTTGGGGCCAGAAGCCACGCGCGTCACGCCGGTGCAGTTCCGCCCGGATGGTGCTGCTGTCAATCAGCAGGATTTTCTGAACAGAAGCCAGAGCGGCATAATTCTGTAACTTGGCACGCTGCTGTTTCTCCCCATGGGGAGAGAGGATTTCAATGACCAGGATCGGCTGCCGCGTGAACGGATCATGGCGATTGAACGGCTCGCACGTTACGGCCAAATCGGGCTGCCGCCAGTTATAATCGGTGTCCAGAGCCGTTGGAATGCCAACCTCGGTCATCACCCGGTAGGTCCCGGCAACGCCGCGCTTTTCAAGATTGCGGAGCAAACGATAGGCCATTTCAGCCTGAAGCGTACTGTGGGCAGGATTGGGCGAGGCCTGTGCCACCGGCACGCCGTCAACCAATTCCCACTGCGTGTCGCCGCCGAAATCGGTGGCCAGAAACTCTGCTACACTCATCCTGTATGTGTGCTGTCGAGCGGTCTGCGCCATGGCTCCGTCCTCCTGTCGGGCAGTATAGCAGCAAGCCGCGCCGACCGAAAAATACTGATTGAAGCCGCCCGACCGATGCGCTTAAATGGTATAAACATATACCAATTTAGAGCAGACGAGGCGGTCCGATGCGGTTTGAGCCGACGATGGTGCGGGAGAACAAGACGGCCCGCGAGCTGTTTGAGCAGGTGAAGGCCAATCCGGCGCGGGCCAAGTTTGGCTTTGGCCGCCGGGTGGCCATCGTCAATGTCGATTTCCAACAGGCCTATACAAGGCCCGACCTGTTTCCCAAGACAGCCTATGTTACCGATCCCGACCAGATCACCCATGTGAACCGGATCAGTGCGGCGGCCCGCCGGCTGGGCATGCCGGTCATCTGGACCCGCGTGATGTATAAGCCGGATGCTGGCGACGCCGGTGTCTGGGGTACGCGCACCAATACGCCCGACAGTTTGCAGAACATCAGGGCCGGCAGTGACCGTCACGCCTTTGACCCGCGCGTGGAGATCGATACTGCCGTGGACATGGTCTTCGATAAGCGCATGCCATCGGCCTTTTTTGAAACACCGCTGCCCAGCTACCTCGTCTGGCACAAGGTGGATACGGTCATTGTGACGGGGGGCAGCACGTCAGGCTGTGTGCGAGCCACTGCTGTGGACAGCCTGTCCCACGGCTACCGCACCATCGTGGCGGAGGAATGCGTTGCCGATAAGCATGAGAGCTACCATTACGCCAACCTGACCGACCTTCTGCTGAAATATGCCGATGTCGTCAATGTGGCGGAGGTGGATGCCCATCTGGCCACCCTGGCCGCCGGTTGAGCGCGGGAGGGGACCAAGCCATGCATAGCGATCCCAATCTCTACGATTTCTGGCCCTACCGTGACCGGCCCAAAATCACTTGGCCCGGCAACAAGAAGGTCGCCTTCTGGGTGGCGCCCAATATCGAATTCTATGAGCTGGACCCGCCGACCAATCCGTCGCGCAAGCCCTGGAGCCGGCCGCATCCCGACATCGTGCCCTATTCGGCGCGCGATTGGGGCAACCGGGTTGGGCACTGGCGGCTGATGGAGGTGATGGACGAGTTCAAGGTGCGTGGCAGCATCAGCCTGTCCGTCGCCATGCTGGACCATCACCCCGAAATTATCCGCGCCTGCGTGGACCGCGACTGGGAGTTCTTCAGCCACGGCATCTATAACACCCGCTATTCCTACAACATGACAGAGGCGCAGGAACGCGCCGTGCTGGAAGACAGCATCAAGTCCGTCATGGACGCCACCGGGCAGCGGATTCGCGGATATCTGGCCCCCGCACTCACCCATACCGAACGCACGCTCGACCTGCTGGCCGAATATGGGTTCTGGTATAGCTGTGACCTGTTCCAGGATGATCAGCCGCAGCCCCTGAAGGTGAAGGGCGACAACCGCCTGATTTCCATGCCCTACAGCCTGGAGGTCAATGACGTCATCACGTATGGGATTTATAATCAAAGCCCGCGCGCCTATGCCGATGCCCTGATGCGCCATTTCGATCAGTTGCTGGAGGAAGGGGCCGACACGGGAACCGTGATGTGCATCCCGCTGCACGCCTACCTGGTCGGCCATCCACACCGGATCGGCCCGTTCCGCGAGGCGCTGCGCTACATCACCAGCCACCGCGACGATGTCTGGGTGACGACGGCCAAGGAAATCGCCGAATTCTACAGGACCAACCATTACGACCAGACCCTGGCCGACATCGCCCGGCGCGGCGATGCGCGGCCCGGCACCGGTTTCAACCCGCAGGGGGGCGTGTGATGAGCATCCTGCCCGATAGCTATCTCACCTATGCCAGGCGTCATGCCGGCCCGGACCATGACCATTACCCGGCCTCCCCCATCATCGACCGCGCGCCCATCGCTCTGCCGGGTGGGGCAAAGCTGGGCTTGTGGGTGGTGGTGCCGCTGGAGTTTTTCCCACTCAACCCCTCGGGGCAGCCCTTCAAGGCGCCGGGCGCCATGCAGACGCCCTATCCCGACCTGCGCCATTACACGACCCGTGATTATGGCAACCGCGTCGGCGCCTATCGCCTGCTGACACTGTTCGGCAAGCTGGGCCTGCGCGCCACCTTCGCGGTGCAGGGCGCGGTGGCGGGCCGCTATCCAGGGCTGGTCAGGGATGTCCTGTCCGATGGCCATAACATCTGTGCCCATGGCTGGGACACGGACAGCCTGCACCATTCTGGCCTGTCGGCAGAGGTGGAGGATGGCTACATCAACCGCACGCTGGACGCTATTCAGGCCGCCAGTGGCCAGCGGGTGCAGGGCTGGATAAGCCCGGCTAGGGCCGAAGGCTTTGCCACGCCGGCCCGGCTGGCCGCCAAGGGCATCCGTTGGTTTGCGGACTGGGCACATGATGATCTGCCAACCCGGTTCATGACGCAGGCGGGCGAACTGGCGGCCCTGCCCCTGTCAAACGAGCTGGATGACTGGCAGATCCTGATCAATTACACGCGGCCCGAACATGAATGGGCAACGCAGGTGGCAGATGCGGCCCACTGGCTGCTGGATGAGGCCGGGCGTTTCAACAGCCCGCGCCTGCTGACCCTGACGGTGCGGCCCTATGTCAGCGGCCTGCCTTATCGTATCAAGGCGCTGGGTGACAGTTTGAAGGGCGTGCTGGACAGGCCTGGAACCGCCTGCGTGGCGCCTTGTGATCTGGTGCAGGCCCTTTCCGTGTAGGGGGTGTTAACGGCGACCTTGTGCGCGACGGCGAAGACGCTGATAAAGCTGTGACAGTTCCCACCCCGTTCAACCTGGATGGAGTTCCATGGACCAGCCGATGATCCCCGCAGGACTTAGCCCTGACCAGCTGGACCATGGTGCGCCGACGCCGCTCTATCACCAGATCTATCTGGTGCTGCGGGAAAAGATCCGTAACGGCGATTTCCCGGCCAATTCGGTCATGCCGGGCGAACAAGAACTGTCGAAGCTGTTCGACGTGTCGCGCATCACGGTGAAGCGCGCCCTGAATGAACTGGCCGCCCATGATCTGGTCAGCCGGCATCGCGGGCGCGGCACCGTGGTTACCCCGTCCGCCACCTTGCCGCAGGTCCATGGCAGCTTCGACAATCTGATCGACAGTTTGAAGACCCTGGGCCTGGAAACACAGGTGGAGGTGCTGGAACTGTCCGACGTGGCGGCCCCGGCGGCAGTGGCCAACCTTCTGGACCTGGAACCGGGAACAGAGGTGCAGCGGGGCGTACGCCTGCGCAAGCTGGCCGGGGAGCCGTTCAGCTATCTGATCCAGTATATGCCCGCCGACATCGCCGCCCGCATCAGCCGGCCCGACATGGAGTCGGTGCCGATGCTGGTCCTGCTGGAACGGGCAGGCGTGCCACCCTATGAGGCCGAGCAATGGATCACGGCGGTCGCCGCCGAACCGCACATTGCCGCCGCCCTGGAGATGGCGACCGGCGCCCCGCTGCTGCGCGTGGAGCGGGTGATGCGGGACAAGGCCGGGCGGGCGGTTCAACTGATCTATGCCCATTACCGCCCTGACCGGTTCAAATATCACATGCGATCAAACCGCAAAGGCGGCAGCAACTGGCGGACAGAGGGCTGATGCCCCGCCGCCCAGCGAAAATGGAACCCATGTCCGACAAAGTTATTCTGCGCCGTGATGATCACGGCGTCGGCCGCCTGATCCTGAACCAGCCGGCCAAGCGCAACGCCCTGTCACAGGAAATGTGGCAGCTGGTGCCCGCACGGCTGGCCGAGGCCGCCGCCGATCCAGCCATCCGCGTGCTGGTGGTACAGGGTGCCGGCGGCACCTTCGCCGCCGGGGCCGACATCTCTGAATTTGAAGCCGCCTATGCGACGCGGGAGAGCACGGCGGTCTATGCTGGCGACATCGCACGCGCCATGGATGGGCTGGCCGATTTCATCAAGCCGACCATCGCCCTGATCCAGGGAGCCTGTGTTGGTGGCGGGCTGGGCTTGGCGCTGGCCTGTGATCTGCGGTTTGCCGCGTCCGACGCCCGTATGGGCATCACGCCGGGCAAGCTGGGCCTCGTCTATCCGCTGGGCGATACCAAGCGGCTGGTCCAGGCCGTGGGGCCCAGCCACGCCAAGGACCTGCTCTACACAGGCCGCCTGCTGGAAGCGGGTGAGGCCCTGTCCATGGGGCTGGTCAACCAGGTGGCAGCCCCGGACAGGGTGGAAGCCGCCGTTCTGGAGCATGCCGCCCAGATCACCGCCGCCAGCCAATATTCCGCCCGCGCCACCAAACGCATGATCAACCGTGTCCTGGCCGGGCAGGTCGTGGACAGCGCGGAAACGGTCGCGGAATTCCTGGACGCCATTGAAGGCGAAGATTTCGTGGAAGGCCGCACCGCCTTCCGCGACAAGCGCAAGCCCATCTTCACCTTCGGGTGAATTCTCGTACCAAGAGCCATGGAGCATGGCTCTTGGTAATGTTTGCGCCCTCAGGCGCCGGGCGCCGCCATCCGGCGGCTCGGGCTTGCGCGCACATGGGTGCGCGGGCCGCCGGTCGGCGGCCTCCAAGGGTCATGGACCATGACCCTTGGTATCATAGATCGGTGACGTGATGACGCCGCCCCGGTGACGGGGCGGTGATGGCTGCTGTGCGCCGCACCTCCCCCCTTGCGAGCACGGAAATAACGCGGTGGCGGCACCAATCCGCCTTGACGGGCATCTCTTTTACCCTAATATGTCCGGACAAATAGAAATCGAGGATCGCGATGGCGGAACGCTCCCTGTTGTTCGTGCCCGGTTCCCGTCCGGAACGGTTTGGCAAGGCCCTGGCCGCGGGCTCCGACATCACCTGCATTGACCTTGAGGATTCGGTGGCCCCGTCCGGCAAGGGCGAAGCGCGAGTAGCTGCCCTGTCCTTCATCGCCGATCAGGGCGCGCCAGAGGGCCTGTGGCTGCGGATCAATCCGGTTCGCAGTGCGGCGGGCCTGGCCGATCTGCTGGCCGTGCTGGACAGCGCCACCGGCCCCCGCACATTGATGCTGCCGAAGCTGTCGGACCCG
>CALRNG020000014.1:0-16337 GCA_943369495.1 Rhizobium sp. Q54 | reverse complement strand
CCCGCTATCTGGTCCGCATGGAGGAAATGAAGCAGTCCATGGCCATCATCCGTCAGGCGCTGGACAAGCTGTCCCGGACGCCGGGCCCGGTGAAGGTCAATGACCGCAAGGTCACGCCGCCGAGCCGTGGTGAGATGAAGCGGTCGATGGAAGCGCTGATCCACCATTTCAAGCTGTACACCGAAGGCTACCACGTGCCGGCCGGCGAGACCTATACGGCGACCGAGTCGCCCAAGGGTGAGCTGGGCGTCTATCTGGTGTCCGACGGGACGAACCGCCCGTACCGCTGCAAGATCCGCCCCACGGGCTTCTCGCACCTGCAGGCGATGGATTTCATGTCCAAGGGCCACATGCTCGCCGACGCCGTGGCGATCATCGGCTCCATGGACATCGTGTTCGGAGAGATTGATCGATGAGTGCCGCCCATTCCCATGGCCCCGCGGTCGCGGAGCCGACCAGCTTCGAATTCACCGCAGAGAATATCGAGCTGGCCACGCGCATCATCGCCAAGTACCCCGAAGGCCGACAACAAAGTGCTGTGATGCCGCTGCTCGACCTGGCCCAGCGCCAGTGCGGCGGCTGGCTGCCCAAGGTCGCCATTGATTATGTGGCCCACTATCTCGACATGGCGCCGATCCGGGCGCTGGAGGTGGCGAGCTTCTACACGATGTACAATCTGAAGCCGGTGGGGAAGCATTTCGTCCAGGTCTGCACGACCACGCCTTGCTGGCTGCGCGGGTCGGATGAGGTGCTGCATGCCTGCGAGAAGAAGCTGGGCATCAAGGCGGGTCAGACCACGGCGGACGGCCAGTTCACGGTGATCGAGGTGGAATGCCTCGGCGCCTGTGTCAACGCGCCCATGATGCAGATCGGTGACGATTTCTATGAGGATCTGACGGCGGAAACGACGGAGAAGGTCCTGGACGCCCTGGCGCGCGGCGAGAAGCCGGCGACGGGTCCGCAGAACGGTCGTATCCGGGCTTGCGCTTCGGGTGGGCCGACGACGCTGATCGAATCGGCCCTCAAGGCGGGTGTGAAGCCCGCTGGTCAGGCCTAAGAGGAGGGTGAACCATGCTTCGCGATGAAGACCGCATCTTCACCAACCTCTACGGTTTCGAAAGCCCGTTCCTGGATGGGGCTAAGACCCGTGGCGACTGGTCCGGCACCAAGGAGATCCTGGATCTCGGCCGTGACAAGATCATTGATCTGGTAAAGGAATCGGGCCTGCGCGGCCGTGGCGGCGCCGGCTTCTCCACCGGCATGAAGTGGTCCTTCATGCCCAAGACCAGCAATGGTCCGGTCTATCTGGTGGTTAATGCCGACGAGGGCGAGCCCGGTACCTGTAAGGACCGGGAGATCATGCGCCATGATCCGCACAAGCTGATCGAAGGCTGCCTGATCGCCGGTTTCGCCATCGGCGCGACGGCCACCTACATCTATATCCGTGGCGAGTTCTATTACGAGGCCGCCAATGTTCAGCGCGCCATTGACGAGGCCTATGCCTCGGGCCTGATCGGCAAGAACGCCTGCGGTTCGGGTTACGATCACGATGTCTATCTGCACCTGGGCGCTGGCGCCTATATCTGCGGTGAAGAAACGGCGCTGATCGAAAGCCTGGAAGGCAAGAAGGGCCAGCCCCGCAACAAGCCCCCGTTCCCCGCCATGGCCGGCCTCTATAGCCGCCCCACGACGGTGAACAATGTCGAATCCATCGCGGTGGTGCCGACCATTCTGCGTCGCGGTCCTTCCTGGTTCGCCAATCTGGGCCGGCCGAAGAACAGCGGCACCAAGCTGTTCTGCGTGTCGGGCCATGTGAACCAGCCGGCGACCGTCGAAGAAGAGATGGGCATCCCGCTGAAGGAACTGATCGAGAAGCATTGCGGTGGCGTGCGGGGCGGCTGGGACAACCTGCTGGCCATCATTCCTGGTGGCTCGTCTGTTCCGCTGCTGCCCAAGGAAATCTGCGATACCGTCCTGATGGATTTCGACAGCCTGCGCGATGTCCGCTCGGGTCTGGGCACAGCCGCCGTCATCGTCATGGACAAGTCCACCGACGTGGTGAAGGCCATTGCGCGGCTGTCCAAGTTCTACATGCATGAAAGCTGCGGCCAGTGCACGCCGTGCCGTGAGGGCACGGGCTGGATGTGGCGCGTCATGGAACGCCTGGTGAAGGGGCAGGCCCATGTCGAAGAGATCGATATGCTGCTGGACGTCACCAAGCAGGTCGAAGGCCACACCATCTGCGCGCTGGGTGACGCAGCGGCATGGCCGATCCAGGGTCTGATGCGCCATTTCCGTCCGGAAGTGGAACGCCGCATCCTGGAATACCGCACGCGCGCCGATCGCGGCGCCCGTGTGGCGGCGGAGTGAGGCGGCTCAATGCCTGACAACCGGCTCCACGACACGGACTTCTTCAGCTGGACGCAGCAGCAGGCGGATGCCCTGCGCGCTGTCGCGTCTGGGGTTAAGTCCAACATCGTGGACTGGGACAATGTCATTGAGGAGATCGAGAGTTTGGGCCGGGAGCAGGAACGGGCGCTTGCATCGCATCTACGCAATGTGCTCAGCCATCTTCTGAAGCTGGACTATTCCCCGGCGGAAGAACCGAAGGCGCACTGGCGCAAGGAGATCAAGTTGCAGCGGCTTGAGGCCGAGGAGCGACTTGATACCAATCCGAGCCTGAAGGCCCGTTTGCCCGAAATCCTTGAACGGGCCTATCACTATGCCCGGCGGGAAGCAGCCATCGGGTTGGAAGAGGATGGGTTGGCGCTGAAGGACTTGCCTGAAGACTGCCCCTATAGTTTGGAACAGACGCGCGACATGAACTGGTTCCCGGTTGGTCGTGCCGGGAACGAGCGTGTGAAGGACTGACAGGATGCCAAAGCTAACCATTGACGGGGTCGAGATCGAGGTCGCGCCGGGCACTTCCGTGCTTCAGGCCTGCGAGCAGCTCGGCATCGAGGTGCCGCGCTTCTGCTATCATGAGCGCCTGTCCGTGCCGGCCAATTGCCGCATGTGCCTGGTGGAAGTGGAACGGATGCCCAAGCCGGCGGCATCGTGCGCGCTGCCGGTGGGTGAGGGGATGGTGGTCAAGACCAACACCCCCAACGTCCACAAGGCCCGCAAGGGCGTGATGGAATTCCTGCTGATCAACCATCCGCTGGATTGCCCGATCTGCGATCAGGGTGGCGAATGCGACCTGCAGGATCAGGCCGTGTCCTACGGTTATGACCGTAGCCGGTTCGAAGAGAACAAGCGCACCGTCAGCGACAAATACATGGGTCCGCTGATCAAGACCTTCATGACCCGCTGCATCCAGTGCACGCGCTGCATCCGCTTCGTGGATGAGATCGCGGGCGTGCCGGCGCTCGGCGGTCTGGCCCGTGGTGAACATCTGGAAATCACGCCCGCCCTTGAGGCCGGCGTGAATTCGGAAATGTCGGGTAATCTGGTCGATGTCTGCCCCGTGGGTGCGCTGACCTCCAAGCCCTACTCGTTCAATGCCCGCCCCTGGGAACTGCGCAAGACGGAAAGCGTCGACGTCATGGACGCGGTGGGTTCCAACATCCGCATCGATGCAAGAGGCGGCGAGGTTCTGCGCGTTCTGCCGCGCCTGAACGAGGATGTGAATGAGGAATGGATCAGCGACAAGACGCGCTATGCCATTGATGGCCTGAAGCGTCAGCGTCTGGATCGTCCCTATGTGCGCGGCGCCGATGGCAAGCTGAAGCCGGCCACTTGGGTAGAAGCGTTCGCCGCGATCAAGGCGAAGGTCGCCGGTGTCGCGGGCGGCAAGATCGCCGGTATCGCCGGTGATCTGGTCGATGTGGAAAGCACCGTCGCGCTCAAGGACCTGCTGAACGCGCTGGGGTCGCAGAACCTGGATTGCCGTCAGGACGGGGCCAGCTTTGATGCCAGCAATCGCGCCGGCTACATCTTCAATAGCGGCATTGCCGGGATTGAGAATGCCGACGTCGTCCTGCTGATCGGGACCAACCCGCGCTGGGAAGCGCCGCTGGTGAATTCCCGCATCCGCAAGGCCTACCTGACCGGCAAGCTGAAGAAGGTTGCCGTCGTCGGCCAGAATATCGACCTGACCTACCCGACGGACTGGCTGGGGAACTCCGGTTCGGTCCTGACCGATCTGGCCAATGGTACGCACGCCTTTGCCGAGACGCTGCGCAATGCCAAGAACCCGCTGATCATCCTGGGTGCCGGCGGGCTGCGCCGTGGCGATGGCCCGGCGGTGCAGGCGGCGGCGCGGAAGCTGGCGGAGACGGTCGGGGCCGTGCGCGAGGGCTGGAACGGCTTCAACGTGCTGCACCTGGCCGCCGGCCGCGTCGGTGCGCTGGATGCCGGCTTCCTGCCGGGTGCCGATGGCCGCGACCTGGGCGGTATCCTGGAAGGTGCGCAGAAGGGCGAGATCGAGGTCGTGTATCTGCTGGGTGCCGATGAGATCGAGACCGACCGCTTCGGCAAGGCCTTTGTGATCTATCAGGGCCACCATGGTGACCGTGGCGCCCATCGCGCCGATGTCATCCTGCCGGGTGCCGCCTATACCGAAAAGAACGCCACCTACGTCAATACCGAAGGCCGTGTGCAGCAGGCCCGTCTGGCCACCTTCCCGCTGGGTGAGGCGCGTGAAGATTGGAAGATCCTGCGTGCCCTGTCGGCGGAGCTGGGCCAGACCCTGCCCTATGATACGCTGGGTCAGCTGCGTCAGCGCATGGTGGCCTTGAACCCCGTGTTCGGCGCACTGGACCGTCTGGTGCCGGCGTCCTGGGGCCTGTTCGGGACCGAGGGTGCGGTGGCGGACGCGCATTTCACCTCCCCGGTGGAGAATTTCTACATGACCGATCCGATCAGCCGTGCGTCGCAGACCATGGCCGACTGTACGGAAGCCTTTCTGAAGCCGGCCCTGGCGGCCGCCGCGGCGGAGTAAGTGACGATGTGGGAAATGTGGGCTGAACTGCCGCTGATCGTCCGCATCGTCGCGGGCATTCTCACGATCGTGGTGCCGCTGCTGATCGGCATGGCGATGCTGACCTATTTTGAACGCAAGGTGATGGCCGCGATGCAGCTGCGCCAGGGCCCGAATGTTGTCGGTCCCTTCGGTCTGTTGCAGCCCTTTGCCGATGGTCTGAAGCTGCTGGCCAAGGAAACCGTCATCCCGACGGGTGCCAATGCCGGCGTCTTCGTGGCTGCCCCGATGCTGACCTTCCTCCTGGCCCTGGTGGCCTGGGCGGTGATCCCGTTCGGTGAGGGTCTGGTGCTGGCCGACATCAATGTCGGTGTCTTGTACCTGTTCGCGATCTCCTCGCTGGGCGTGTATGGCATCATCATGGCCGGCTGGGCGTCCAACTCCAAATACGCCTTCCTGGGCGGTTTGCGCGCGGCGGCACAGATGGTGTCGTATGAGGTCTCGATCGGCCTCGTCATCATCACCGTCCTGCTCTGTGTCGGGTCGTTGAACCTGTCGAAGGTCGTGGAAGCGCAGAAGACCGTCTGGTTCTTCATCCCGCTGTTCCCGATGTTCATCATCTTCTTCATCTCGGCCCTGGCGGAGACGAACCGAGCCCCGTTCGACTTGCCCGAAGGCGAGTCGGAGCTGTCGGGCGGCTTCAACGTCGAATATTCGTCGATGACCTTCGCCCTGTTCTTCCTGGGCGAATATATCAACATGATCCTGATGAGCGCGATGACGTCGATCCTGTTCTTGGGCGGCTGGCTGCCGCCCCTGGACATCGCGCCGCTGAACTGGATTCCGGGTCCGCTCTGGTTCATCGCCAAGATCTGTTTCGTGCTGTTCTGCTTCATCTGGGTCCGCGCGACGCTGCCGCGTTACCGTTATGACCAGCTGATGCGTCTGGGGTGGAAGGTGTTCCTGCCATTCTCCCTGATCTGGGTGGTGCTGACGTCCGGCGTGCTGGTCTATTTCGACCTGCTGCCCAAATGATTTCGTGAGGGGGAGGGGGCTTTTCAACCCCCTGCCGGTGATGCTTGAGGGCGGGTCGTAAGGCTCGCCCGATTATGGAGGTGAAACATGGCCTTGCTCGACCGTACGGCGCGCGGCCTGTTCTTGTGGGAACTCGTGAAGGGCATGGCGCTGACCTTCAGCTACATGTTCAAGCCCCGTGTGACCCTGAACTATCCGTATGAGCGTGGCCCCACGAGCCCGCGCTTCCGGGGTGAGCATGCGCTGCGTCGCTATCCCAACGGGGAAGAGCGCTGCATCGCCTGTAAGCTGTGCGAGGCCATCTGCCCGGCCCTGGCCATCACCATCGAAGCCGAACCGCGTGAGGATGGCAGCCGCCGCACCACGCGCTACGACATCGACATGACGAAGTGCATCTATTGCGGCCTCTGCCAGGAGGCTTGCCCGGTCGATGCCATCGTCGAGGGGCCGAACCTGGAATTCGCGACGGAAACCCGCGAGGAGCTTTACTACAACAAGGAAAAGCTGCTCGCGAATGGTGACCGTTGGGAGGCGCAGATCGCGGCCAACCTCGCCGCCGACGCGCCCTACCGTTGATTATTCGTGGGCGGCCGGGTTTGCCCGGCCGTCTCCCGTCCTTCGCCCGGAGTATCCTCCGTGACCCAGTACCCGATGATCACAGCGCCGGAGGCGGCGTAACATGACCCTGACCGCAATCGCATTTTATGCGTTCGCCATCATCCTGCTGGCGTCTGCCGTGCGGGTGATCACGGCCAAGAACCCGGTACACTCGGTTCTGTTCCTGATCCTCGCCTTCTTCAACGCGGCCGGCCTGTTCGTCCTGATCGGCGCTGAATTCGTGGCCATGATCCTGGTCATCGTCTATGTCGGCGCGGTGGCGGTGCTGTTCTTGTTCGTCGTCATGATGCTGGACATCGATTTCGAGGAACTGCGCCAGGGCTTCATGCAGTATCTGCCGGTGGGGTTGGTCGTCGGGATCATCCTGGCGGTGGAACTGGTCTTCCTGGCGGCGACGCAGCTGGCCGGTGGCCCCGTGGGTGGGCAGGCCAACAACGCGCCCATCCCGCCGGTCGATCAGGTGACCAATACCGAAGCCATCGGCCAGATCCTCTATACCGACTATGTGTACGCCTTCCAGGTCTCCGGCCTGATCCTGCTGGTCGCCATGATCGGCGCCATCGTGCTGACGCTCAGGTCGCGCCCTGGTGTCCGCCGTCAGCAGATCGGCCAGCAGCTTGATCGCAAGCGCGCCGAGGTGGTGCAGGTACGCAAGGTCCCGACGCGGGGGGGCGTCTAATCATGGAACTCGGTTCTATCGGCCTGGCGCATTACCTGACGCTGTCGGCCATCCTCTTCACCATCGGCGTGTTCGGGATTTTCCTGAACCGGAAGAATGTCATCATCATCCTGATGTCGGTCGAGATGATGCTTCTCGCCGTCAACATCAATCTGGTGTCGTTCTCGGTCTATCTGAACGACCTGGTGGGCCAGATCTTCACCATGTTCATCCTGACGGTGGCCGCCGCAGAGGCCGCCATCGGTCTGGCGATCCTGGTGGTCTATTTCCGTAACCGCGGGACTATCGCGGTTGAAGACATCAACATGATGAAGGGTTGAGGCGGGCATCATGGAAATCGCTGCCATCTTCCTGCCCCTGTTGGGCGCCTTCATCGCCGGGTTCTTCGGGCGCCTCATCGGCGACCGGGGGGCCCAGATCGTCACCTGTGCCGGCGTGCTGACCGCTGCCGTCCTGTCCGTGATCCTGTTCACACAGGTTGGGTTCGGCGGGCCGGAGGCGGCGCGCACCATCGAGCTGTTCACCTGGATCGACAGTGGCACTTTCGAGGTGTCCTGGTCGCTGCGGATTGATACGCTGACCGCCGTCATGCTGGTCGTCGTCAACGGCGTGTCCTCCATGGTGCATGTCTATTCGGTCGGCTATATGAGCCACGACCCGCACCGGGCGCGCTTCATGGCCTACCTGTCGCTGTTCACCTTCATGATGCTCATGCTGGTGACGGCCGATAACCTGTTGCAGATGTTCTTCGGCTGGGAAGGCGTGGGCGTTGCCTCCTACCTGCTGATCAACTTCTGGTACGAGAAGAAGAGCGCCAATGACGCCTCCATGAAGGCGTTCCTGGTGAACCGCGTGGGCGATTTCGGCTTCGCGCTGGGCATCATGGCGATCTACATCATCTTCGGCACCGTGGAATTCGACGGCATCTTCGCCCAGGCCGCCTCCAAGGCTGATGCGACCTTCCACTTCCTCAGCTGGGAAGTGCATGCCCTGACCTGCGCCTGCCTGCTGCTGTTCATCGGCGCCATGGGCAAGTCGGCGCAGCTGGGTCTGCACACCTGGCTGCCGGACGCCATGGAAGGCCCGACGCCCGTGTCGGCCCTGATCCACGCGGCCACCATGGTGACCGCCGGCGTGTTCATGCTGGCCCGGATGAGCCCGGTATTCGAATATGCGCCGGTCGCGCTGGAAGTGGTGACCTATCTGGGTGCCGCCACGGCCTTCGTGGCCGCGACCATTGGCCTGACCCAGTTCGACATCAAGCGCGTCATCGCCTATTCGACGATGAGCCAGCTGGGTTACATGTTCTTTGCCATCGGTGTCGGCGCGTATCCGGCCGCCATCTTCCACCTGATGACGCATGCCTTCTTCAAGGCTCTGCTGTTCTTAGGCGCGGGTTCGGTCATCCACGCCATGTCGGATGAACAGGACATGCGCAACATGGGCGGCATCTGGAAGCTGATCCCCGGCACCTACACGATGATGTGGATCGGCAATCTGGCCCTGGCCGGCATCCCGTTCTTCGCGGGCTTCTATTCCAAGGACATGATCCTGGAAGTGGCCTATGCCAAGCACAGCGCCGCCGGGTCCTTTGCCTTCTGGATGGGCATTGCCGCCGCCTTCATGACGGCCTTCTATTCCTGGCGCCTCTTGATCATGACCTTCCATGGCAAGCCGCGCGCCTCGGAAAAGGTGATGGCGCATGTGCATGAAAGCCCGGCTGTCATGCTGGTGCCGCTGGTGGTTCTGTCCATCGGCGCCCTGTTTGCCGGCTTCGTGGCCTATCCCTGGTTCGTCGGTCACGACATGAACGCCTTCTGGGCGGGCAGCATCGTGATGCTGGCCGGTGAGCATGGCACCATCATTGAGGCCGCGCACCATGTGCCGGGCTGGGTGCCCTATGCCCCGCTGGCCGCCGGCGTCTCTGGTATCGTGCTGGCCTATATCTTCTACATGTTCAGCCCCGGCCTGCCCGGCGCCTTCGTCAATACCTTCAAGGCCATCCACGGCTTCGTGTTCCGCAAATACATGTTCGACGAACTGTATGACGCTCTGTTCGTGCGTCCGGCCATGAAGCTGGGCTTCGGCCTGTGGAAGGGCGTCGATATCGGCGTGATTGACGGGCTGGGTCCCGACGGGGCCGCCGCTGTCACCCGCCGCCTGTCGCTGGCTTCCAGCCGGGTTCAGTCGGGTTACGTGTACCATTATGCATTCGTTATGGTGATCGGCGTGGTCGCGTTGGCCGGCTGGTTCATCCTGGCGCGTTGAGGTAGGGAGTCTTTCGAAATGGCCGATGTGCCGATCCTTTCGCTGACGACGTTCCTGCCCCTCGTCGGTGCCCTGTTCATCCTGCTCATCCGTGGTGAGCAGGAGGCGGTGGCCCGCAACGCCAAAAGCGTGGCGCTCTGGACGTCCGTCATCACCTTCATCGTTTCGCTGTTCATCCTGACCGGCTTCGATCCCTCCAACCCCGGCTTCCAGCTGGTGGAAGAGGTGGCTTGGCTGCCGGCCTTCAACATTGCCTATATCAAGGGCATTGACGGCATCTCCATCTGGTTCGTGCTGGCCTCGACCCTGCTGACCCCGATCTGCGTCCTGGCCTCCTGGGATGCGGTGGAAAAGCGCGTGAAGGAATTCATGATCGCGCTGCTGGTGCTGGAGACCATGCTGATCGGCATGTTCACGGCGCTGGATTTCGTACTGTTCTACCTCTTCTTTGAAGGGGTGCTTTTGCCGATGTTCCTGCTGATCGGCGTCTGGGGTGGCCCCAACCGCGTTTATGCCGCCTACAAGTTCTTCATCTACACGTTTGTGGGTTCGGTGCTGATGCTTCTGGCCATCCTGGCCATGTATCTGACCGCCGGGACCATGGATATGCGGGTGATGGTGGACTATCCGTTCGCCAGCAACATGCAGATCTGGCTGTGGTTGGCCTTCTTCATCGCCTTTGCGGTGAAGACGCCGATCTGGCCGGCCCATACCTGGCTGCCCTTTGCTCACGTGGAAGCGCCGACGGCGGGTTCCGTGATGCTGGCCGGCGTGATGCTGAAGATGGGTGGTTACGGCCTGATCCGCGCCAATGTGCAGATGCTGCCGGAAGCCAGCTTCTTCTTTCAGGACCTGGTCTTCTTCATGTCCATCGCCGCCATCATCTACACCTCGCTGGTGGCGCTGGCGCAGACTGACATGAAGAAGATGATCGCCTACAGCTCCGTGGCCCATATGGGTTACGTGTCGATGGGCATCTTCGCCATGAACCAGCAGGGTCTGGACGGCGCTATGTTCCAGATGCTGAGCCACACTTTTGTGTCGGCGGCTCTCTTCTTGTGCATCGGTGTCGCCTATAACCGCCTGCATACCCGTGAGATGGCCGCTTATGGCGGCATGGCCAAGAACATGCCGCGTTATGCGGTGGTGTTCGCGGTCTTCATGTTCGCCTCGGTCGGCCTGCCGGGCACCTCTGGCTTCGTGGGTGAGTTCCTGACCATGCTGGGCGTGTTCCAGGTCAGCACCTGGTACGGCATGCTGTCGGCCACGGGTCTGGTGCTGGGTGCCGCCTATATGCTGCTGCTGTTCCGCAAGCTGTTCTTCGGCAAGCTGGACAAGCCGGAAGTGAAGGCCATGCAGGACCTGTCCCTGCGCGAAGTGGCCTTCTTCGCTCCCCTGGTCGCCATTGTGGTGATCATGGGCGTCTATCCGGCCAGCTTCCAGAATGTCTACAACCCGACCGTTGAGAAGATCCTGGCCGATCATCAGGCGTCGCTGAAGGCGGCGGGCCTTATCGAGGCTGCGGCGCCTGAGACTGCGGCACTGCGTACCGAAACCCCGGCGACCCAACCGGCGAGCGAGAATTAAAGCCATGGCAACTCTTCCCGATCTGGCCCCGGCCCTGCCCGAGATCTTCCTGGCCTGCGCAAGCATGGCCCTGCTGATGATCGGCGTGTTCCGGGGTGACGGCAGCCTGCGCCTCGTCTCCTGGCTGACTGTCGCTTCCTTCATCGTCACCGGCTTCCTGCTGTTGCAGGGACCGGAGGGGCGGGCCGTCACCTTCAACGGCCTGTTCGTGGCCGACAGCTTTGGCACCTTCGCCAAGCTGCTGATCCTCATCGCCTCGTCGCTGGCCGTCATCCTGTCGGTCAACTACCTGGAGAAGGAGCGGGTGGCCCGGTTCGAATATCCGGTGCTGATCGCGCTGGCTACGCTTGGCATGCTGGCCATGGTGTCGGCCAATGACCTGATTTCGCTCTATGTCGGGTTGGAGCTGCAGTCCCTGGCCCTCTACGTCATCGCCTCCTTCAAGCGTGACGTGGCCAAGTCGACGGAAGCCGGCCTGAAGTATTTCGTGCTGGGCGCGCTGTCGTCGGGTCTGCTGCTCTATGGCGCGTCCCTGGTCTATGGCTTTGCCGGTACGACCAGCTTTGACAAGCTGGCCACCGTGCTGGCCGGGGCCGAAGGCGCGCCGTCGATCGGTGTGGTCATCGGCATGGTGTTCGTGGCCGCCGGTCTCGCCTTCAAGATTTCCGCCGTGCCGTTCCATATGTGGACGCCCGACGTTTATGAAGGCGCCCCGACCTCCGTCACCGCCTTCTTCGCCGTGGCGCCGAAGGTGGCGGCCATCACCCTGTTCATGCGCGTCCTGGTCGGCCCGTTTGGCGATCTGGCTGTACAGTGGCAGCAGGTGATCCAGTTCTGCGCCGCGGCCAGCATGATCATCGGCGCTCTGGGTGCCATTCAGCAGAAGAACATCAAGCGCCTGATGGCCTATAGCTCCATCGGCCATATCGGCTACGCGCTGGTCGGTCTGTCCGCCGGCTCGGTCGAGGGTGTGCGCGGCGTGCTGATTTACATGGCGATCTATCTGGCCATGAATGTCGGCGTCTTCGCGATCATCCTGTCGATGCGGCAGTCGGGCCGGGCGGTGGAAGAGGTTGCCGATCTGGCGGGCCTGTCCAAGACCCACCCGATGCTGGCCTTCGCCATGGCCGTGTTCATGTGGTCGCTGGCCGGCGTGCCGCCAGCGGCGGGCTTCTGGGGCAAGTGGGCGGTGTTCCTGCCGGCCATCCAGGCGGGCCTGTACCCGCTGGCCATTGTCGGCGTCATCGCCTCGGGTATCAGCTGCTTCTATTACCTGCGCGTCATCAAGGCCATGTACTTTGATGACGTGACGGAGCCGCTGGACCGCCCGACCGCGACCGCCAGCTTCGTGGTGGCGGGCACGGCGCTGTTTGTGTTCCCCGTCTATATCTTTTTCCTGTCGCCGATCACCTCTGGCGCGGCGGCGGCCGCCGCTGCCCTGTTCGGGGCCCGGTGACCGGCGGTCCGGCGATGGGGACCGGGGCAAACCGATCTGATGAAACGCGGGCGGCCTTGCTGCCCGCGTTTTTTCATCTGCACCGGCTGGATGAATGCGGCAGCACCAATGATCTGGCCAAGCAGATGGCCGGGGGTGAGGCGCCGGAAGGAACGATAGTCCAGGCCCTGCGCCAGACGGCGGGGCGCGGTCGCCGGGGGCGGGCCTGGAGCAGCGAACCCGGCAACCTTGCCTGTTCCTTGATCCTGCGCCCCGGCCTGCCGCCGTCACAGGCGGCCCTGACCTCCTTTGTCGCCGCCATTGCCGTGGGGGAGGCGGTGTCCGCGCTGGTGCCGGGCAAGGTCACCTTGAAATGGCCCAATGACGTCCTGGTCGATGGGGCCAAAATCTCCGGTATCCTTTTGGAGTCCGAAGCGGGGCGGGGTGGATTGGTCGATTGGCTGGTCCTGGGTGTGGGCATCAATGTCCGGCATTTCCCGGACGGTGCACTGTACCCCGCCACCTCGCTTCTGGCTGCCGGGGCCGATATCACCGTGGAACAGGCGCTCGTTGCCTATGCGACGTCGTTCCAATCCTGGTATCACCGGTTCCTGAGCCAGGGTTTTGCGCCCATCCGTGCGGCCTGGCTGAACGCGGCGCAGGGTTTGGGCGGCCTTGTGACGGTCCGCCTGCATGACGAAACATTCACAGGCCGTCTGGTCGACATGGACGATGAGGGCGTGCTGCTGGTCGATACTGGTGGCACCATCCGCCGGGTGACGGCGGGCGATGTGTTCTTGCCCGGTGGAGGGACCTCAGATGCTTCTGGCCATTGATGCCGGCAACACCAATGTCGTCTTCGCCGTCTTTGATGGGGAAGAGAAGCGGTCCCATTGGCGCATCTCCACCGACAGCCAGCGCACCGCCGACGAATATGCTGTCTGGCTGGTCACCCTCATGGCGATGAAGGGCATTACGCCCGCCGATATCGATGCCGCCATCCTGTCATCGGTGGTACCGTCACAGACCTATGCCCTGATCAAGCTGACTGAGGATCATTTCGGATGCACACCAATGCGGGTGGGTGATCCGTCGGTCGATCTCGGGTTGGAGAACAAGCTGCTGAACCCGCGTGAGGCGGGGGCCGACCGCCTGGTCAATGCCGTCTCGGCCAAGGCCTCCTATCCGGTGCCGCTGGTTGTCATCGATATTGGCACCGGCACGACCTTCGACGTGGTTGATAGCGACGGCAATTTCGCGGGTGGCGTCATTGCCCCCGGCCCGGCCCTGTCGCTGGACGCGCTGCACCGGGTGGCGGCGCAGCTGCCCAAGGTCGATATCGCCAAGCCGGACGTTGCCATCGGTCGCGGCACCGTGGCGGCCATGCAATCGGGCATGTTCTGGGGCTATACTGGGATGATCGAAGGCATCCTGAAACGGATCATCGCCGAACTGTCGCCCGATGGGCAGACAAAGGTGACGGTCATCGGTACCGGCGGTCTGGTCCGCCTGTTCGCCGAGGGGACTGACATGATCCACCATATTGATGGGGACCTGACGTTGCGCGGTCTCCGGTTAATCTATGAACGCAACGCTTCCGCCAACTGAAACCAGGACCGAATGACCGAAGCCAAACATCTGGAAGCCAAGGATTTCGACCCGAAGGCCCTGCATTTCGTTCCCCTGGGCGGGGCGGGCGAGATCGGGATGAATCTGAACCTCTATCACCATCAGGGCAAATGGCTGATGGTCGATCTGGGCGTCAGTTTCGGTGACGAAACGACCCCCGGCGTGGATATCATTCTGCCCGATACCAGCTTCATCGAGGACCGTCGCGGTGACCTTCTGGGTATCGTCGTCACCCATGCGCACGAGGACCACCTGGGGGCCATCCCGCATCTGTGGGAGGATTTGCGCGTTCCCGTCTGGTGCACGCCGTTCACGGCCAGCTTCCTGAAGGCCAAGCTGGTGGAGACGGGCCTGCAGAACAAGGTGCCGATCAACATCATCCCGCTGGGTGGCAAGGCCAGCATCGGTCCTTTCGATCTCGAACTGATCAGCCTGACTCATTCCATCCCCGAGCCCAACGCCCTGGTCATCCGTACCAGCGCCGGAACGGTGCTGCATACGGGCGATTGGAAGCTGGACCCCGATCCCGTGATCGGTCTGCTGGCCGATGAGGATGCGCTGAAGAAGCTGGGGCGCGAGGGCGTCACGGCCATGATCTGTGACAGCACCAATGCCATGGTGCCGGGCACGTCGGGGTCGGAAGCGGCGGTGCAGGAAAGCTTCAAGGAGCTGTTCGGGCGTTTCACCGACACCCGCATCGCCGTCACTTGCTTTGCCAGCAATGTCGCCCGCTTGCAATCCATCGCCGTGGCCGCCCAGGCGCATGACCGGCAGGTGGCGCTGGCTGGCCGCTCGCTCTGGCGCATCAATGAGGCGGCGCGGGCCAATGGCTACCTGTCCGACCTGCCGCCGTTTTTGACCGAGCGGGAAGCGGGCTATATCCCGCGTGAGAAGCTGGTGGTGATCTGTACGGGGTCGCAAGGCGAGCCCCGCGCCGCGCTGGCCCGCATCGCCAATGATGATCATCCCGATGTGGTGCTGGAACGCGGTGATGTGGTGATCTTCTCGGCCCGCGAAATTCCGGGCAATGAGAAGGGCATCGCCAAGATCCAGAACGGCCTGATGCGTCAGGGTATTCAGGTCATCACGGCGGATGAGGAATTCGTGCATGTTTCCGGCCATCCGGCACGCGACGAACTGGTGCAGATGTATCAGTGGGTGCGGCCCCGGATCGCCGTGCCGGTGCATGGCGAACATCGTCACCTGACGGTACATGCGGCCCTGGCGCGCGACTGTCAGGTGCCGGAGGTGGTGGTGCCCGATGATGGCATGGTGATCCGGCTGGGCCCGGGCCCGGCGGCGAACCTGGGCCATGTGCATGCCGGCAAGCTGTGCATTGATGGCAAGCGCATCGTGCCACTGACCAACATGGCCATGCGTGGCCGGACCCGTATGGCCCAGGCCGGTGTCTCCATGGTGACCCTGGTGATGACGCCGCGTGGTGAGTTGCTGGCCGCGCCTAAGGTGACATCCATCGGCCTGCTGGAAGAGGATGAGGTGGATGAGGAGACGGCGGACCTGATTGCCCGTGTGCGTCTGGCCGTCGAAAACCTGTCTAAGGCCGCCCGTATGGACGATGCCCAGGTCAAGGAAGCCGCCCGCATCGCCATCCGCCGCTCCTTCAGCACCAGCCAGGGCCGCAAGCCCCTGACCGAGGTGCATCTGGTCCGGATCTGATATCGGGCGATTTGTCACGGGTGACAGCAGCATCGCCCGTGACTATCTCTGCGCGCAGAATCAAAAGAACAGTGAGGAGAGGGTGATGATCGGCCGTTTGAACCATGTGGCCATTGTCGTGCCGGACCTGGCCGTCGCGGCGGAAACCTACCGCACGACGCTGGGCGCCAAGGTGTCTGACCCGCTGAACCTGCCCGACCATGGCGTGACGACGGTGTTCGTGGAACTGCCCAACACCAAGATTGAGCTGCTGCACCCGCTAGGCGAGGGCAGCACCATCGCCAAGTTCCTGTCCAACAACGCGTCCGGCGGCATCCACCATGTCTGTTACGAGGTGGAGGACATCATTGCGGCCCGCGACAAGCTGAAGGCCGATGGTTTGCGCGTGCTGGGCGATGGCGAGCCGAAGATCGGCGCCCATGGCAAGCCGGTGCTGTTCCTGCATCCCAAGGATTTGTTTGGCACCCTGGTTGAGATTGAACAGGTCT
>CALRNG020000013.1:0-16444 GCA_943369495.1 Rhizobium sp. Q54 | reverse complement strand
CCGCCGAACAGGCTGACATAGGTCTTGGCGTCGCGGCGATAGGCATCGACGGCATCGGGACTGGCGGCCATCTGCGACAGCACGCGATAAAGGGCCTTAGATGTGCTGCGCTCACGCCCGCCCGGGGCTTCATGTTCCAGGCGTCCGATGGCATCCATTTCGAACGGGCCATAATCGCCGCTCGGGCTTTTCGGCAGCGCGTCGCCGGTACGACCGGCGCTGCCGCCGGGATACCCCATGCCCAGCTTTTCCGCCATCTCCTCATCGATCGGCAGAATGTCCTTGGGCGGGAAATAGAAGGAGCAGGCCGGGTGCACCGACGCGCGGACGGCGGGATCGCGATAGGCCTTCAGCGGCCGCCGCGTGATCTGACTGTCCAGACCCGGGAACGTGGCGCCGAGATAATGGTAGCAGGGGTGGTTCTCCCCATATATCTCGATCAGACGCTCA
This sequence comes from Rhizobium sp. Q54, assembly GCA_943369495.1. Classification (GTDB taxonomy): domain Bacteria; phylum Pseudomonadota; class Alphaproteobacteria; order Azospirillales; family Azospirillaceae; genus Niveispirillum. Next base: position 15,994 of record CALRNG020000013.1, on the reverse strand, counting down.
AACAGGATGGCGCGCTTGTTGTTCTTGAAGCCCTTGACCGAGAAATAGCTGTCACCGACCGACCCCACCTGCAACAGCACGACATGGCTGGAGGTGACGACCGGACGGTTGCGCAGCAGCATGTCGCTGGCTTCCAGGATCTGGCAGCCCATGACCGCCGGATCGATGCGCAGATCGGCGAACAGATAGTCGGTGGAGGAGATGCCGGGCAGCATCTCGGTCCGGTGGCCTTCCTTGCGGGCGATGTTCAGCGCGCGCCGGGCGGGCGATACGAAGAAGCCGGGGTGACCATAGAACACGGCGGTGACGCGCTTGCCTTCGCGCACGGCGCGCAGCACGATCTCAGCCATCTGGACATAGGTGATCAGGCGACGCTTGTCCTCGCCATAATGCAGGGCGAGATTGTAAGCGCCGGGATTGAGTTCACGGATGAAATTGGCGGTGACACCATCCGGCACAGCGAAGAATACGGCATCGGCGTCACGGATATGGCCGATCGCCTCCTGCGTGAAATGCGAAATCGAACGGATACCGGTACCCACCACAGTCAGGCTTCCGTGGGTCTGACCAGTGACAAGCGGCTTGGACAAATCGATGGAATTAGGCATCGTCCTTGTTCCCCCTGGGTGCAAAGCTGAAGCTGCGTGAATTTCCAAACGGGCTACGCCGAAGGCGCCATGACCCTAACGCATTCGAGGCATGAATGCATTCCGTAAAATTAGAGATACTCGATTTGCGATACATCTCAGATTTGTTACGGGTCATGGGTTTTCACGCCATGAATACGTGTGAATGCAAGGTTTCAATACCATGAATGAGGGTGGAAGTGACGGGCCTCCGTTGCCGCCCATCGCCGTGATCCTGGCCGGTGGCCTGGCCAGCCGCATGGGAGGTGGGGACAAGGGCCTGCACAGCGTTGGCGGCACACCAATCCTGCGCCTTGTCATCGACAGGGTCCGCCGCTGGACAGACATGATCCTACTATCGGCCAATGACGATCCCGCCCGTTTCCAGGGACAGGACTGGTTGGCGGGGGTGCCGCTGCTGCCCGACACGGTCCCAGACCGGACGGGACCGCTGGCCGGTATCCTGGCTGCCATGGAATGGACGGCGGCCCATATGCCGCAACGCACGCATCTTCTCTGCGTACCCTGCGACACGCCGTTCCTGCCCGCCGGCCTGGGCCCGGCGCTGGCAGGGGCGCTGACGCCGGGCGGTGCGGGCGTGGCCATGGCCGTTGGGCCGGATGGCATCCGTCACCCGACGGTGGCGCTGTGGCCCCTGTCCCTGCGTCGCGATCTGCAACGGGCCTTGCGGGAGGAGGGATTGCGCAAGGTCGGGGGCTTTGCCGCCCGGCATGGGCGGGTGGATGTCCCCTTCCCCGCCGGGCCGGACGGCGTCGACCCTTTCTTCAACATCAACAGCCCGGACGACCTTGCCCGAGCAGACGCCATCATTCGTAGCGCAGGGCCTTGACCGGCTTTGCCACCGCCACCCGTGCGGCATGACCGGCCACGGTGACCCAGGCGATCACCATGGCCCCCACCCCGGCGGCCAGGAACAGCAGCGGGTCCAACTCCACGCGATAGGCAAAGCCCTGCAGCCACCGGTTCAACCCATACCAGGCGACGGGCCAGGCGATGAGGTTGGCGATCAGCACGGGGCGCGAGAACTGCCAGACCAGCAGGCGAACCAGTTCCAGCACCGACGCACCCAGCACCTTGCGGATGCCGATCTCCTTGGTCCGCCGTTCGGCGGTGAAGCTGGCCAAACCGAACAGGCCGAGGCAGGCGATGATCACGGCCAGGCCCGCAAAGGCCGCGAACAGCTTGCCCTGGCGGATATCGTCAGCATAGAGCAACTCCACCCGTTCATCCAGGAAGTGGCGGCGCATGGGCACATCGGGCACCATTTCCCGCCAGAGGCTGTCGATGCGGTTCAACGTGGCTGATACATCGCCCGACCGGATGCGGACCATCAGCACCCGCGCCTCCGCCGGTTCGGCATGATAGATGGCGGCGACGGTGTTGTTGCGGGCGGACTTGTATTGCAGGTCGGCGACGACACCGATGACCTGCAACGTCACGTCGCCTTCATCCTGCGGATAGTTGATGGTACGGCCAATGGCCTCTGCCGGGGTACCCCAGCCGAACTGCTGGACGGCGGTAGCGGAGATGATGGCGGCGGCGGTGCGCCCCTCTTCCCGCGTCCCCTCTGGAACCACCTTGATTTCGTCGGCCGGGCGCGCCTTGTCAAAGCTACGGCCTGCCACCATGCTGGCACCCAGCGTTTCGAAATAGCCGAAATCCACCGGTTCGGTGCGCACCGACATCGTCTCGTTCCGGTCGCCGGTGATGATGCCATAGGTGGAGGTGCGTTCCGACGGGTCGGACGGTGCCCAGGGCGCGCCCGCCACCGACACCACCGCCGGATCGGCCAGCAGCCGTTGTTTCAGCGTCTCCATCTTCGACCGCGCCGCCTGATATTCAAAGCCGCGCAGCAGGACGACATTTTCCTTATCGAAACCCAGTTCTTGGCTGCTGGCATAGCGGGTCTGTTGCAGCACGACCAGCGTGCCGACCGTCAGGCCGATGGCGACCGCGAACTGCGCCACCACCAGGGCGGCGCGCAGCCGCCCGCCCCCGACACCCGCCGATTTGTTGGACCGCAGCACCTGTGCCGGGCGGAAACCCGACAGGACGAAGGCCGGATAGAGCCCGCCCAGCAGGCCCAGCAGCACCGACAGGCCCAGCGTCACCCCACCCAGCAGGCCCATGGCATGGAAGGCGGGATCCATCTTGATGCCCAGCGCCGACTGGAACGGGGCCAGCCCCAGTTCCACCACCGCCAAGGCCAGCAGACCGGCCATGAGCGTCAGCAGCAGGCTTTCGCCCAGGAACTGCACGATGATCAGACGGCGGGGTGCGCCCAGCGTCTTGCGCAGAGCCACTTCCCGCGCCCGCATGGTGGCCCGCGCCGTCGCCAGATTGATGAAATTGATGGCCGCGATGGCCATGATCAGGACCGCCAGCGCGATCAGACCGGAAATCACGGCCATGCTGGTGCCGGCACCACCCGGCAGGGGATGGGTGCGGATATCCAGCAGCGGCTGCAGGCTGAGTTCGGCACGATAGCCGCCATCGGATTCCGGGTTCGTGCTGGGCCGGACGCGCCCCAGGAAACCCTTCAGGTCGGTCTTCAGCCGTTCGATGTCGGCACCGGGAACCAGCTGGACATAGGTATGCAGCCAGTTACTGCCCCAATTCTCCCGCTGCCGCTCCAGGAAGGGCAGCGGCGTGGCCATGGAGAGAAGGGCCTCCACCTCATCCGTCACGTTGGACGGCGGGTCCTGCATAACGCCCGTCACCGTCAGCGTACGGCCATCGACCAGGGTCACCGTGCGGCCCAGCGCTTCCTCTTGCCCGAAAATCTTGGTGGCGAGCGCCTTGGTCAGGACCGTGCTGTTGGGCTGGGACAGGGCCGTGCGCGGGTCGCCCGACAGGAAGGGCCAGTCGAACAGCCGCAGATAATCCACATCCACGGCATGGAAACTGACATAGAGGCTTTCATCCCCCCGGCGCACAATCTCCCGCACGCGGCCAAAGCGCACGATGGTCTCGATCTCCGCGAATTCCTGCTTCAGCGCCGCCGCGGTGGGCATGGACAGGGCGGCATGGGTGTCGGGCGCGCGACCGGGTATGTACTCCGTCCGCACGATGCGCAGCGTACGCTCCGCATCCGTGAACATGCTGTTGTAAGACAGCTCATGCCGCACAAAGACCGTGATCAGCAGCGCCGCCGCCAGACCGGCAGACAGTCCCACGACATTGATACTTGTGTAGAGTTTGTGGCGCAGCAGATTGCGCAGCGCCACCATGAACCAGTTCTTCAGCATGTCCCCAGCTCCCCCTGTTTATTCGTAACGCAGCGCCCGAACCGGCTTTTCCGCCGCCACCCGCGCCGCATGGCCCGCGACCGTGGCCCAGGCAATGATCAGCGCCCCCAGCCCCGCCGCCACGAACAGCAGCGGGTCGAGCGCGATCCGGTAGGCAAACCCCTCCAGCCAGCGGCTAAGCCCGAACCAGGCCACCGGCCAGGCGACCAGATTGGCGATCAGCACGGGGCGCGAAAATTGCCAGACCAGCAGGCGGACAAGGTCCCCGACGCTGGCCCCCATCACCTTGCGGATGCCGATCTCCTTGGTCCGGCGTTCGGCGGTGAAGCTGGCCAGGCCGAACAGGCCTAGGCAGGCGATGATCACGGCCAGGCCTGCGAAGGCAGCGAACAGCTTGCCCTGACGGACATCCAGCGCATAAAGCTGCTCAATCCGCTCATCCAGGAACTGTCGGCGCACCGGCACCTCGGGCACCATCTCCCGCCACAGGGCATCAATGCGGCTCAACACGGCGGGGGCGGCATCAGGCTTGATGCGCACCATCAGGGTCCCGATCTGGCCCTGGTCGATCTGATAGACGGTGGCGACGGTGCGGTCCCGCGCACTGCGATATTGCAGATCATCGACGATGCCGACGATGGTCAGCGTCACATCCCCCTCATCCTGCGGATAAAGCAGGGTGCGACCGATGGCGTCCTGCGGGCTGGTCCAGCCCAACTGCCGCACTGCCGACAGTGACAGCAGGGCAGAGGCCGTGCGCCCCTCCATCCGCTGACCCTGCGGCACATCAGCGGCGCCGTCAGTCCCGTATTTCTCATCAAAGGTGCGACCGGCCAGCAGGCGGGCGCCCAGCGCTTCGAAATAGCCGTAATCGACATTGTCGGTGCGGATTGTGACGCTGCTGTTCTGGCCATCATCGGTGCGGCGATAGGCGCTGGTGGTTTCGGCACCGTCGGACGGGACCCAGGGGGCGCCGGCCACCGCGACCACACCGGGATCAGCCAGCAGCCGCTGCTTCAGTGCCGCCAGCTTCGGCCTGACCGCGCGGTTATCGGCCCCGCGCAGCAACACAACATTGTCTTTGTCAAAGCCCAGTTGCTGGCTACTGGCGTACCGCGCCTGTTGCATCACGACCAAGGTGCCCACGGTCAGCGCGATGGCCACCGCGAACTGCGCCACCACCAGGATGGTGCGCAGCCGCCCGCTGCCGGCATTGCCCTTGCTGTTGCCGCGCAGGACATGGGCGGGCCGGAAGCCCGACAGGACCAGGGCTGGATAAATCCCGCCCAGCACACCCAGCAGAAAGGACAGGGCCGCCACGATGACAGCCATGGCCCAAAGCTCGCGATAAGCGGGATCAATGGTCACCGACATGGCATCCTGGAACAGCGGCAGGGACACCTCGACCAACGCCAGCGCCATCAGGCCCGACAGAAAGGTCAGCAGCAGGCTTTCCCCCAGGAATTGCAGCACCAGCAGGCGGCGCGGCGCGCCCAGCGCCTTGCGCATCGCCACCTCACGGGCCCGCATGCTGGCCCGCGCCGTCGCCAGATTGACGAAATTCACCGCCGCGATGGCCAGGATCACGGCGGCCAGCGCCGACAGGCCGGAAATCACGGCCATGCTGGTCCCCTCATCATCGGACAGGGGGGCCGTATGGATATCGCGAAGCTTCTGAAGCGTCAGGACATTGCGGTCGCCCTGGCCTTCATCCTCCACCGCGTTGGGGTTGTTGCGGCGCAGGAAGTCGGGCAAAGCCGCTTCCAGCCGCGCCACATCGGTGCCGGGGGCGAGGCGCACATAGGTGTCGATCCAGTTCCAGTTCCAATGGTCGCGCGCCCGGTCGATGGAGGGCAGCGGCGTGGACAGGGCGATCAGCGCCTCTGGCCGGTGGGTGACATTGACGGGCGGGTTTTCGATCACCCCCGTCACCCGCAGGCTGACCCCGGCCCCCAGCTCAATCGTCCGGTCCAGGATGTTGGTGGTGCCGAACAGCTTTTCCGCCGTCGCAACGGTCAGGACGGCGCTGTTGGGCTGCGTCAGGGCCGTGGCCGCATCGCCGGACAGGAAGCGCCAGTTGAAAATCTCGAAATAATCCGGGTCCACGGCGGAAAACAGCTGATAAAGGCTGTCCCCATCGCGGCGCACCACCTCCCGCACACGGGCCACGCGCACCGCCTGCACCACCTCCGGGAAGCTTTGTTTCAGGGCCGGGGCCACGGGCATGGCCTGCGACGGGGTCGGTTCCGGCGCCCGGCCATTGATCAGCAGGATACGGTTCAGCCGCCAGGTGCTGTCGACATTGGCGAACCGGTCATTGAAGGACAGCTCATGCCGAACGAACACGGCAATCAGCAAGGCCGCCGCCAGCCCCGCCGTCAGGCCCAGGACATTGATCGCCGTATAGAGCCTGTGGCGCATGAGGTTGCGCACCGCCACCATCATCCAGTTCCGCAGCATGGCCCCTCTCCCTTTATTCGTACCGCAAGGCGCGGACGGGCTTTTCCGCCGCCACCCGTGCCGCGTGACCCGCCACGGTGACCCAGGCAATGGCCAGGGCCGCCAGACCGACGCCGATGAAAATCAATGGATTGACCGTCATGCGGCTGGCGAAGCCTTCCAGCCACAGGCTGACCCCGTACCAGGCCAGCGGCCAGGCGATCAGATTGGCCAGCAGCACCGGACGCGAGAACTGCCAAACCAGCAGCCGCACAATGTCGGCCACGCTGGCGCCCAACACCTTGCGAATACCAATCTCCTTGGTCCGTCTTTCCGCCGTGAACGCCGCCAGACCGTAAAGGCCCATACAGGCGATGATCACGGCCAGACCGGCGAAGGTGGCGATGACCTTGCCGTGGCGGGCGTCGGCAGCATAAAGACGGTCGATATTTTCATCCAGGAAGGAGCGGCGGATTGGCTGGTTTGGCGCCATCCGACTCCAAAGCTCGTCAATGGCCGACAGTGTGGCGCGCTGGTCGCCCGGCGCCAGCCGAACCAGCGTCGTACCCCGTTGCATCAGATCGACCGTGAAGATCGTTGCATCCAGATCGCCACGCGCACTGCCGAACCGGATATCCTCCACGACGCCGACGACGGTCAGCACCTGGCCGGTCGGCTTGCCATCAAGGGATGGTTGTCGGATCGCCAGGCCGACCGCATCTTGTGGCCGTGACACACCAAGCAGGGGCAGGGCCGCGCGCGAGACAAGTACGTTCGCTTGCGGCCGATCCGCTTCCCCTTTATCGGCACGCAGAATGTCGGCGGCGTGCGCAGGTTCAAAGGTCCGACCGGCCAGCAGCGGCACACCCAGCGTCTTCATGTAGCCGAAATCCACCGGCTCCACCCGCAGGGTCGCAGGCGCAGGGCGGCCAGGCACAATATAGACCGAGCTCGACCGTGAACCATCCGCCGGGGCCCACGCCGACATACCCACCGAAAGCACACCCGGAAGATGGGCCACCGCGTCCAGCCTCGCATCGGCCATCGGCTCCGTGCTGTTGCCCAACGCGCCCCGTATCACCAGAACGTTCTCCCGGTCGAAGCCCAGGCGTTCGGTGGCGGCGAAACGGGTCTGGAACAGCACGAACAGCGCACCGATTGCCAGAATGATGGCAATGGCGAACTGCATCACCACCAGTGCTGACCGCAGCCGGCCGCCCGCCCCCATGGCCCCGCGCAACCCTTCGGACGCACCGACACGCGACAGGATCAGGGCCGGGTAAAGACCGGCGATCAGCCCGAGCAGGGGCGGCAGCAGCAATAGCGACACCAGAAGCACCGGGTCAGCGAACGGATCAATGAAGCCCGTAACCTGGAGGGTGACCAGCACCAATGGCAGCAGTAGTTCCGTGGCCGCCAACGCGACAATGCCGGCGACAAGACTGAGCATCACAGATTCCAGAAGGAACTGAGCCACAAGCCCGCTGCGCCGAGCGCCCAAAGTCTTGCGCACCCCGATCTCACGCAGGCGCAGGCTGGCCCGCGCCGTTGTCAGGTTGACGAAATTGATGCCGGCGATCAGCAGCACCAGAACGCCGATCAGGGCCAGTCCACGCACCACTTCCATTGGCGTTCCCGGCTCCCCGGCAACGGGATCGGTGCGTATATCGATCAGGGGCTGCAATGACAGGGTAAAGCTGTAGCGCCCTTCGGCATCCTCGGGGGGCACGTAGTCGGGAACAACCGCGGACAGCAGCGCCCCAAGCCGCGCCTCAACAGCCGCCGGATCGGTGCCCGGTCGCAGCAGCAGGTAGGTGTTAAGCCAGGAATTGTTCCAGGAAAATTCCCGCTGCCGGAAATCACGGTCACCAGCATCGCTCAGGCTCGTCGCAATGTTGGTAAGCACGCGGGCCTGGAGGCTTGAATTGACTGGCGGATCCTCCATCACGCCCGTTACACGCAGGACGCGACCGCTATCCAGTGTCAGGGTCCGGCCCAGCGCTTCCCCGTCACCAAAGAACTTGACAGCGGTGCTTCTGGCGATCACCGCATCACCTGGCTGTGCCAAGGCCAGGGATGGATCGCCCTTCAGGAAGACAATGTCGAAGATGCGCGCATAGGACGGGTCGACGCGCAGTATTCCCTCGTGAAATGGCTGCCCGTCATGGATGATCATGGCGATGGAAGGGATAAGCCGCACCGTGTCCTCCACCTCCGGCAAGGTGGCGAGGGCCGGCGCCACGGGGAAACCCGTGACGTTGCTGCGGAAACGCGGCATATCCGCGAACTGGTCCGTGCGGTTGACGCGCACGATGCGGTCGGCCTTGGCGTGGAAGCCGTCGAAGCCGGTTTCAAAGCGCACCTGCACTGCGATCATCATGCAGGCGGCCAGCCCGATGGCCAGACCCAGCACATTGATCGCGGTATAGAGCCTGTGCCGCCACAGATGGCGCAGGGCAATCAGAAACCAGCTCCGCAGCATCGGCTCCCCTCCCCTTACTCGTGCCGCAGCGCCTTGATGGGCGGGGCCATGGCGGTGGTGGCGGCGTGGCCGGCGACCGTAACCCAGGCGATGATCAGGGCCGTCAGGCCGGCGGCCACGAAATAGGCCGGCGACAGGGCGACGCGCTGTTCGAACCCGTCCAGCCAGCCGCGCAGCAGCCACCAGGCGATGGGCCAGGCGACGAGGTTGGCGATCATCACGGGGCGGGAGAACTGCCAGACCAGCAAGGCCACGATCTGCATCACGGTGGCGCCAAACACCTTGCGCAGGCCGATCTCCTTGGTCCGCCGCCGCGCTGCGAAGCCAGACAGGCCGTACAGACCCAGGCAAGCGACCAGGATGGCCAGGCCCGAGAAGGCCGCGAAGACGGTGGCCTGCACCCGCTCCTCATTATATTGGGCGGCAATCATGTCCTCGACAAAGGCGGCGTTGAAGGGCCGGTCATTGATCATGCGGGCCCAGAGCGACTGCACCTGCGACAGCAGCGCCGACGGGTCGCGCCCGTCAAAGCGGATGGATATTGTGTCGTACAGCCCCTCGAACTGGAACATCACCGTCGGCTGGAGCCCGTATTTCAGGGACCGGAAGCGGACATCCGGGATGATGCCAACAATGGTCAGGTCGATAGGCGTGGTACCGAAGGCATTGGTCTTCAAGGTACGGCCCACGGCCTCGGCCGGATTGCCGAGGCCCAGCAGACGGGCCGCCGCCTCGTTGATGAGGGCGGACGCGCGGGCGGTTTCGCCTTCCGCCGACGGACGGATCAGGTCGGTGCCGAAAGACGGGTTGAACAGACGCCCGGCCACGGGGGCGACCTTGTACAGCTCCAGAAAACCGTCACCCAGGCTCTGATAGTTGATGACCTGCCCCCTCTCGCCGGAGCCTTCCAACGTGAAGATCATGTTGTTCTCGTTATTGTCGGTCGGCACATCCGACGACAGGGCGACGTCCGTCACGCCGGGCAGGCGGCGGACCTGTTCCATCACCGCTTCGCGCGTGGACTGGAACCCCGCCCCGCCCAGGTTGCGCAGGGCCAGCACATGCTGCCGGTCGAAGCCCAGGTCGGCATTGGTGGCGAACAGGGTCTGGCGATAGACGACCAGGGTGATGATCGACAGGCCGATGGCCACCGCGAACTGCATGACCACCAGCAGCTGACGCAGCCGCGCCCCACCGCCATCGGCGGCATCCTCGCCTTTCAGGATACGGGCCGGCTGGAACCCCGACAGGTACATGGCTGGATAGGCACCGCCCAGCAGGGTGACCAGCAGCGACAGGCCCAGCAGCGCCGCCAGGAACAGCGGGTCGAACAGCGGGATGGACAGATCCTTGCCCGTCACGCCATTGAAGGCCGGCAGCGCCAGTTCCATCAGGCCCAGCGCCACCAGGATGGACAGGGCCACCATCACCGAGCCTTCGGTCAGGAACTGTGCCACCAGGGAGCGGCGGCGGGCGCCGAGCACCTTGCGGACCGCCACCTCCCGTCCACGCAGGGAGGAGCGGGCGATGGCCATGTTGGTGAAATTCACGCAGCCCAGCGCCAGGATCAGCAGCGCCACCATCGACAGGGCCGTCACCAGGGCGGCATCACCCGCCGGCTTCATATCGCCGATATCGCCGGCCTGTTGCTTGGCCTGCAGGCGGATATCGCGGATGGGCATGAAATGCTGATGCGTGCTGTCGGATGTCCGTACGCTGCTGTTCCTGTTGGGGATCATCCGGTCGATGAAGGCCGGATTGTCGTCCGCCAGCCGGGCGATATCATCGGCGCGGCGCAGCTTCAGATAGGTGAAGACATTGACCGAGGTCCAGGTCTCCAGGAGGTTGGGAAAGCCCGCCAGACGCTGCGGCACGATGGGGGCCAGCATCTCCATCTTCAGATGCGTGGTGCGCGGCAGGTCGGCGATGATGGCCGTGACACGATGGTCGTAACGGTCGGGACCGACGCAGCACAGGGTGAGGGTCCGGCCAATGGGATCGGCATCGCCGAAATATTTACGCGCTGCACTTTGCGTCAGGACCAGCGAGGACGGATCGGTCAGCGCCGTGGCCGCATCGCCTTCGATAAAGGTCAGACCGAAGATGGACAGGGCCGACGCATCGACATAGGTGACGGTCTGCGGGATGGCGCTGCCGTCGCGAAGGATCGAGGTATCGTAGGGGATCAGGCGGGCCGCCTTCTCCACCTGCTCCGGATAGGCAGTGGCGAAGGCCTCCATCATCCGGCCGGCGGAGCGGACGGTGTTGAAGGGGGCGCGGCCCGGTATCTCATAACTGGTATGGACACGCACGATGCGCTCAGCATCGCGCACCCAGGCGTCGTAGGACAGTTCGTCCCGGACATGCAGCATGATCAGCAGACAGCTGGCCAGACCCACCGCCAGACCCACGACATTGATGGTTGTGTACAGCTTGTGCCGCAGCAGATTGCGAATGGCCACCAGGACCCAGTTCTTCAACATGATATCCCCCTCCCCCCTTATGGTTACTCGTACCGCAATGCCTTGACCGGCTTGGCCTGGGCCACGCGGGCGGCGTGCAGGCCGACCGTCACCCAGGCGATGGCCAGCGCTACCGAGCCTGCGCCTAGGAACAGCAGCGGGTTCAGGTCGATGCGGTAAGTGAAATCGGCCAGCCAGCGGTCCATGCAGAACCAGGCCACGGGCCAGGCGATCACGTTGGCCACCAGCACCGGCTTTGAAAACTGCCAGACCAGCAGGCGGACAATGTCGCTCACGCTGGCGCCCAGCACCTTGCGCAGGCCGATCTCCTTGGTCCGGCGTTCAGCGGTGAAGCTGGCCAGGCCGTAGAGGCCCAGGCAGGAGATGAAGATGGCCAGACCCGCAAAGGTCGCGAACATCTGCGAGGTCTTCTGTTCGCGCTGATACTGGTTGGCGATGTTAACGTCGAAGAAGCTGCGCTCAATCGGGCGGTCGGGGACCAGTTCGGCCCAGACGCGATCAACCTTGTCCACCACCGCCTGCAACTGCCCGGCCTTGGCACGCACGGCCATAGCATGGTGACGGCCTTCGTCGCTGATATACATGACAGCGCGGATCGGTTCATGGACGGACCGGTAGTGGAAATCCGCCACCACGCCGATGACCGTGCCCATCAGGAAGGTGGTCATGTTGTCCATGATCTTCACCTGCTGACCCAGCGCCGCCGCCGGGCTTTCATAGCCCAGCGTCTTGACGGCACTTTCATTCAGCACGATGCCCATGGGCAGCAGCACTTCCTTGGTGCCTTCCGGCGGCGGCTTGTTCTCCTTCATCCAATCCGGACGTTGGACCAGATCGGTGGTCCGGGTCCGGTCGAAGGCACGGCCAACGACCATGCGCATGCCCAGTGCCTCAAAGAAGCCGGGGCCGACACTGTCCTGGCGCATCACATGGTTCTCGGGCTTGGTCCCGGTCAGCGGCGTAATCATGGTGTTGTTTTCGCCGCCATCGCCGGGGATATGGCCCGCCACGCCCACACCGGCCACATTGGGATCGGCGCGCAGCATGTCCATGAAGGTCTGCGCCTTCTCCCGCACGCCATCATCCTGGAAATGGCCGATGATCATGACATTCTCGGTGTCGTAGCCAAGGTTCTTGTGCTGGGCATAAATGAACTGGCCATAGACGACAGAGGTGGCCACCATCAGCGCGATGGAGATGGCGAACTGCACCACCACCAGCACTGTGCGCAGCCGACCGGACCCGCCACTGGTGCCGCCGCCCGCACTTTTCATGGTCTGGGCCGGGTTGAAGGAGGAGAGCAGGAAGGCCGGATAGGCCCCACCGCCGACACCGACCAGCAGCACCAACCCCAGCAGCATGGGCAGCAGCGTCGGGTCACGCCAGAAATCCAGTGTCAGTTCCTTGCCCAGGAAAGCGCTGAACCCCGGCAGGGCAATTTCAACCAGGGCGATGGCCAGCATCAACGCAAAGGCCGTCATCAGCAGGCTTTCGCCCAGGAACTGCGCCACCAGCTGCGCCCGGCTGGCCCCCACCACCTTGCGCACGCTGACCTCCCGCGCCCGCTGGGTGGCGCGCGCGGTCGCCAGGTTCATGAAATTGATGCAGGCAATGATCAGCACCAGAAAGGCGACCGCCGTGAAGGTGGTCAGTTCCACCCGGCTGATGCCCGGCGTCACATCCCCCGCCGTCGGATCGGTATGGATGCTGGTCAGGGGACGCAGGTCGGGAAAGGCCAGGGTGGAGAGATCAATGGGGCCGTCCGGCGTCTGGATTGGCGTGAAGGTGCGCTTCACCCAATCCGGGATGCCGGCGCGCAGCGGTTCTACACTGGCGCCCGGCTTCAGCCGGAAATAGGTCATGCCGCTGGAATTCCCCCAGTTCTTTTCCTGGTCGATCATCCAGGTCCCGGCAGGATGGCCCATAGGCAGCAGGATGCCGAAATCCAGATGCGTATTGCCCGGCAGGCTGGCCACCACCGCCGTCACTTTCAGCGCATGCTTGTGGTCCAGGCTCAGGGTCTGGCCCAGGGCCGGCGTATCGCCGAAATATTTCCGCGCCATCTCTTCGGTCAGGACCACGGAATAGGGATCTCTCAGCGCCGTCGCGGCATCCCCCGCCAGCAACGGGAAGTCGAAGATTTGCAGGAAGCTGGGATCGACCGTGAAGGTCCATTCATAGAATTGTCGGTCGCCCGTGGAGATGATGCCCCGGCTCTGGATGAGGCGGGTGAAATCTTCCACCTCCGGATGGGCATGTTTGAAGGCGGGGCCGAAACCCATCTGGGTATAGGCGCCGCGCTCCGGCGTACGGCCCGGCACCCGCCATTCCATGGTTACCTGATAGATGCGGTCGGCATCCTTGAAGAACCGGTCGTAGCCGGTCTCATTGCGCACGAACAGCAAGATCAGCAGGCAGGCAGCCAGTCCCACGGCCAGACCCGACAGGTTCAGTACGGCGTGCAGACGGTGGCGCAGCAGATTGCGCAAAGCCACCATGATCCAGTTGCGAAGCATTTTATCCCCCCCTCGCGAAGCACGCCCCGTTCTTGAAACGCGGGAAGGATCGGCATGGCCCGGTCCCCACCAGGCCATGCCGATCCAGATCACTTCATTCGTACCGCAGCGCCGATACCGGCTTGGCCTGGGCCACGCGCGCGGCATGCAGACCGACTGTGGCCCAGGCGATCAGCAGGGCCACCGCCCCCGATGCCAGGAACAGCAGCGGGTTCAGGTCGATGCGGAAGCTGAACCCGTTCAGCCACTGATCCATCAGGTACCAGGCGGCAGGCCAGGCGATCAGGTTGGCGATCAGCACCGGCTTGGAGAATTGCCAGACCAGCAGGCGGACAATGTCCATGACGCTGGCGCCCAACACCTTGCGCAGCCCGATCTCCTTGGTCCGGCGCTCCGCCGTGAAGCTGGCCAGACCGAACAGACCCAGACAGGCGATCAGGATGGCCAGACCCGAGAAGGCGGCGAACATCTGCGAGGTCTTGGCCTCACGGACATACTGGGCCTGGATACGGTCATCAAGGAACTGCTGGTTCAGCGGACGGTTCGGGAACATGTCGCGCCACACACGCTCGATCTCCCGCATCGTCTTCTGAACATCACCCGCCTTCACCCGCACCAGCACGTCGGCGAAACGGTCCCGGTCGATGACGAACATGGCCGGCGGGATCGGGTCATGGATGGAACGGAAGTGGAAATCCGCCACAACACCGATGATGGTCAGCTTGTTGGTGCCATCATCATCGGCCCCGACCTCGAACTGCTTGCCAAGCGCATCGTCGTTGCTGGTGAAGCCCAGACGCCTCACCGCAGCCTCGTTGATGATCACGGAACCGGCATAGGTGCGGGCATTGCTGTCGCCGGCCGGCACCTGTGCCGGATCGGCCAGAGGCGGCAACTGATCTGCGGGGCGGTTGCGGTCGAATTCACGACCGGCCACCAGCGTCAGACCCAAAGCCTTCACGAAGTCCCAATCCACACCACCTTGACGCAGCACCAGTATCTGGTCGGGATCAGCGCCCGGCAGACGGACATTGGTGTTATTCTCAGTGCCGTCGCCTGGCGTCATGTTGCTGCCGGACACGGCCTCAACGCCGTCCAGCTTGGCCAGCGCCTGCGCCAGGGTCTCCTGCCGTTCACGGTCCGTGGAACGCGGGAAGCCGCGAACGATCAGGGTGTTCTCCTTGTCGAACCCCAGATTCTTGTTCTGGGCATAGAGCAGCTGACCATAGACGACGACGGTGGCCACCATCAGGGAGATGGAGATGGCGAACTGCACCACCACCAGCGCCATGCGCAGCCGGCCCGAACCACCGCCCACGCCCGACGACGCCCCCTTCAGCACGCGGGCCGGGTTGAAGCCGGACAGGAAGAAGGCCGGATAGGCGCCACCCGCCACGCCGACCACCAGGGCCAGACCCAGCAGAGCCGGACCCAGCAGCGGATCGCTGAACAGGTTGAAGGTCAGCTTCTTGTCCAGGAAGGCGGAATAGGCCGGCAGGGCCAGTTCGACCAACGCGATGGACAGAACCAGACCGATCAGGGTCAGCAGCAGCGATTCACCGATGAACTGCATGATGATCTGGCCACGGGATGCACCCACCACCTTGCGCACGCTGACTTCGCGGGCGCGCTGGGTGGCGCGGGCCGTGGCCAGGTTCATGAAATTGATCGATGCAATGGCCAGAACCAGGGCCGCAACCGCCGCGAAGGTGATGATCTCCGCATAGGAGGTGGCGGGGCGCATGGAGGACATCACCGGGTCGGTATGAATGTCCTTCAGATTGCGCAGACGCGGCGTGAAAATCTCACCCAGCACGACATTGCCGGTGGGGGAATTCAGCGTCGGGGCCGCCGTCTTGAACCAGGCCGGCATGCGGTCGCTCAATGCCTTGCCATCCACGCCGGGCTTCAGCCGGACATAGGTCTCACAACAGACACCACCCCAGTTGGTTTCCATCGCCCGCATCGCCTGGCTGACCACGGCATAGGGGCGGATGATTTCCAGGTTGAAATGGGTGTTGGACGGCATGTCCTGGATAACGCCCGTCACCTTGGCGGGCGTTGACCCGTCAATGTCCAGCGTCTGGCCCAGCGCGTCCTGATCCTTGAAGTACTTGCGCGCCATGCTTTCGGTCAGGACGATGCTGTTGGGATCGTCCAGCGCCGTCATGCGGTCGCC